>QHUE01000356.1 GCA_003221825.1 Gemmatimonadota bacterium | reverse complement strand
CGCCCGCCCGCAAGTTGTACTGATCCACCCATGCCTGCAGCACGTCCATCGCGTCTTTTTGAAGACTCGGTTCCGACATATCCTCTCCTGTTTCTCTTTATTCGCGGGGCGTCAGGCGGTCGAGGATCATATCTGCGCGACCGGCTTCAAGCAGCTGCGCTCGTGGCAGGCCGGCGATATCCCGATCGATCAGCTGCGGCAGGTACGCGGGGAGCCAGGCGGGATAATGACCGGGCGTGCTCCAGCCGCTCATGTCAAACGCGCTGCGCCCGTCGACGAGCCGCAACAGGGCGATACCGGCCTCGTGCGCTGCTGTCACAGCGTCCGCGGTAAAATCGGAGGTCGCGAAGACGATGGCCACGTCAGCCGGGATCTCCGGCAGGCGATTTCTCACTGATTCGACAACATCGCGCCCGACGCTGCCGCACTGGTGCCGGCAAACCGCGACTGCCCGCCAGGCGGAGCCCGGCCGGCGGAGCGGAATTTGTAGCTCCAAGACGAAGCCGCGCTCCGGTTCCGGGAGCTCGGAACGGCGATGCACGCGGGGCTGGCCAACGGCGAATCCAACTTTGCGAAGCGCCCGGACGACGAGGATCTGGAAATAATCGGGCGTGACCGCGGGCAGGTCGCTCACGCCGGAATCCTACCATTGCGCCGTCCAATCAGCGACCCTTGACGCATTGTGCTTCCCTGGTCATCCTGCGGGCGCTCGGGGGGGGGGAGCGGAGGAGCATGAGCGAGACGGCAGCAGGCGTCGAGATCGGGCAGCTGCGCAAGCGTTTCACAGGCGCTGACCACGACGCGGTGGACGGTGTAGACTTGTCCATTCGCGGGGGGGAGCGGCTCGTGCTGCTCGGCCCCTCGGGCTGCGGCAAGACGACGCTGCTCCGGATGATCGCGGGGCTCGAGCACCCCACGTCGGGCGAGATCTACATCGGCGGAACGCGCGTGGACGGGGACGTGCCCCCCCGGGCCCGCGGCATCGCCATGGTGTTCCAGAGCTATGCGCTCTATCCGCACCGCACCGTCTTCGGCAACATCGCGTTCCCCCTCGAGGCGGCTGGCCAACCCCGCGCCACGATCGCGCAGAAGGTCCGCTGGGCGGCCGATATGTTCGGCATCACGCGCTACCTGGATCGCTATCCGCGGCAGCTGTCGGGCGGCGAGCGGCAGCGCGTGGCGCTGTGCCGCGCCCTGGTACGCGATCCGCAAGTATTCCTGCTCGACGAGCCGCTCGCGAACCTGGACGCCAAGCTGCGCAACATGGCGCGCGACGAGCTGAAGCGGTTCCAGCGACAGGTGAAGCGCACGGTCGTCTACGTCACCCACGATCAGGTGGAGGCGATGGGGCTCGGCGATCGGATCGTCGTGATGGATCGGGGGAAGGTTCGTCAGGTGGGGACGCCCCACGAGGTGTATGAAGACCCGGTGGACACGTTTGTCGCGACCTTCCTGGGTCAGCCGCCGATGAACCTCGTCGAGCTGCAAGGCGCGCTGCTCGGCTTTCGCCCCGAGCATTTTCTCCCGGTCGCCCACTTCGGCGCGAACGAAGCGCTCCGGACATTCCCGCTGTCGGTGCGCCGCGTCGAGTACCTGGGCTCGGACCGTTACGTGTACGGCAGCGTCGCGGGCGCGGGGGCGACGGTGATCGCGAAGCTGCCGGCGACCGTCGCCACCGAGATCGCCGAGGAGAGCGACATGGAGTTCGCGGTGCCGGAGCGGGCGCTGTGCTACTTCGACACGGCCACGGGAGCTCGGCAACGACAGTGAAACGCAGCCTCGCCGACCGTGAGAAGGTCTTGGGCGTCGCCTTGTTGGCGCCGGCACTCGCCTATGTGCTCCTGCTCGTGGGCGTGCCGTTCGTGCTGGCGATCGCGCTCAGCTTCAGCACGGCGACGGCGGGAAGCCTGAGCTTCAACTGGGTGGGGTTCCACAACTATAGCGTGATCCTCGCGGACCCGATCTTTCTCCGCTCGCTCCGCAACACGGCCATCGTCACCATCGGAACGCAGGTGCTGGTCATCGTGCTGGCGACGGCGGCCGCCCAGGTGTTCCGCGCTGCGTTCCGCGGCCGTCGTGTCGCGCGATTCGTGCTGCTGTTGCCCTGGGCCGTGCCCGTCTCGCTCGCCGCGATCGCGTGGACCTGGATCTTCGATTCGACATTCAGTGTGATCAACTGGACGCTCAAGGTGACCGGACTGCTCCACGGCTGGCTGTACTGGCTCGGAGAGCCCGGGCTCGCGCTGTGCGCGATCATCATCGTGCAGGCGTGGCGCATCTTCCCGTTCGCCACGGTGATCGTGCTCGCGGGACTCGCATCGATTCCGCAGGACGTCGTCGAGGCGTCCATCGTGGACGGCGCGGGCTTCTGGCGACGACTCTTCAAGGTCGAGCTGCCGCTCCTGCTTCCCGTGATCGCCGTGGCGGTCTTGTTCGGCGTCGTCTACACCGCGACCGATCTCGGCGTCGTGTACATCCTGACGGGCGGAGGGCCCGCGAATACGACGCACGTCCTGCCGACCCTCGCGTTCCAGCGCGGCGTGCTCGGCGCCGATCTGGGTCAAGGCGCGGCAATCGCGGTGTTCCTCGTGCCGTTCCTGATCGTCGTCGCCGTCCTGATGCTGCGGGTCGCCCACCGGGCCGAAGTCG
>QHUE01000154.1 GCA_003221825.1 Gemmatimonadota bacterium | reverse complement strand
ATCTCATCACTTGGACAAAGCACGGACCGGCGTTCGCGAAAGTGGGCGGCGGTAAGTACCTGCGCACGGAGTCGAAGTCGGGCGCGATTCTCAGCCGGATCGACGGCAATCGAATCATTGCGACGCGCGTGAACGGGAAGTACTGGATGTACTTCGGCGTGCCCGATCTGCGGATCGCGACCTCCGAGAACTTGCTGGACTGGACGCCCGTGGAGGACTCGAGCGGGCAGGCGGTCAAAGTCCTGTCGCCGCGTCCCGGCCATTTCGACTCGTGGCTGGTCGAGGCGGGCCCGCCCGCGCTCTTCACGACTGCGGGGATCCTGGTGCTGTACAACGCGGGCAGCCTCCCGTCGCGCACCTATTCCGCGGGCCAGGCGCTGTTCGATGCGCGCGATCCCACCAGGCTGATCGCGCGGTCGGACAGCGCGTTCATCAAGCCAACCGAGAGCTACGAGCGGACGGGGCAGTACACCGCGGGAACGACATTCGTGGAGGGACTCGTGCCATTTCAGGGTCGCTGGTACCTCTATTATGGGACCGCCGACTCTCGCGTGGGCGTCGCGGTGTGGGACCCCCAGGCGCCTGCTGACCGCATCCGTTGACCCACGATTCGACTCTGCAAAACTGGTTTGTCGACATCAACACCCGCTTCCGTGGACGCTGGACGTTCGCGGTGCGTGGTGATTCCATCGTCGGCGATCTCAGCGAGCTGCCCGCCCATCGCCTGGTGCGGCGCATCGCGGTGCGCAGAATGCCGCGCTAGAATAGCTCCATGTCCAAGGTAAAAGTCGGTATCGTCGGCTCCCGCTTCCAGGCCGATTGCATTGCGAGCGCCGTGAAAGCGATTCCGGAAGAAGCCGAGCTCGTTGCGGTCGCCTCGCCGACCAAAGGCCATGCGACCGAATTCGCCAAGCGCCACGGCATCCCGCAAGCGTATACCGACTACCACGATCTGCTGTGCAATCCCCAGGTCGAGCTGATCTCGATCACCGCCCCCAACCGCCTGCATGCGCCGATCACGATCGACGCGGCGAAGGCGGGGAAGCACGTCGTGTGCGAAAAGCCGCTGTGCATCACGCTCGAAGAGGCCGACGCGATGATCGACGCGTGCGCGAAGGCGGGCGTGCTGCTGCTCTACGCCGAGGAGCTGTTCTTCGCGCCGAAATACGTGAAGGCCAAGCAGATGGCGGACGAGGGTGCCGACGCAGGTGCACGGCGATCGCACCGAGGGGGAGGATGAAGCGATCACGATCGTGGAATTCGAGAACGGTGCGGTCGGCATGGTCGAGAGCAGCTGGAACCGCCCCGGCGGCATGGACGACTGCATCGAGGTCTTCGGCGACAAAGGCCAGACCTACGCCGACATGCTGATGGGCAACGCGCTCCCGACCTATTCCGAAGTGGGATTCGGGTACGCCGTCGAAAAAGCGGCGACCACCAAGGGCTGGACCTACCCCGTGTTCGAAGAGCACTGGAACTACGGCTTCCCGCAGGAGATGCGCCACTTCGCCCGCTGCGTGCGTGGCAAAGAGACGCCAATCTCCGACGGCGAGACGGGGCGAGTGGTGCAGGAAGTGATCTACGCTGCATATGCGTCGGCCGGGCAGGGCCGGAAGATCACGTTGCCCTTCCGTCCGAAGGGCGTGGCGAAGCCAATCGACCTTTGGAAAACCCCCTGAGTGCGCTCGGCCGGCCTGCTCTTCCTTCTCCTCGCGGGCTGCACGACCGGCAACATCCCGGCGGGTGACTGGCCCACCACCGGTGGCGCGCCGGGCAACTCGCGGTACTCCACCCTCGATCAGATCAACACCAGGACTGTGGCGCAGCTGAGGCCGGTATGGGTCTACCACACCGGCGATCTGCCCCCGGACAGGCACGGCGAGATCCAGGCGACGCCGATTGTTGTGGACGGTGTCCTGTACGCGACGACTCCGAAAGTCGCCGTGATCGCGCTGCGGGCCGACAAGGGCACGTTGCTGTGGCGATTCGATGCATTTCCCAATCGCTCCACCCAGCCTCACGTCAACCGCGGGGTCGTGTACTGGGCCGACGGGGGGGGGCACGACCGCCGCATCTTCTTCTCCGTCGAGCGCCGGCTCTACGCGCTCGACGCGCGCACTGGCCGGCCGATTCCCACCTTTGGCGATTCGGGCTCCATCGACCTCGGCGCCGGTCTGTCGCGCGAGATCGGCGATGCCTATCTCGTCGCGACGAGTCCCGGCGCGATCTACAAGAATCTGCTGATTCAAGGCATGCGCGTCGGCGAGGACGACGGCTCGGCGCCGGGCGACGTGCGCGCCTACGATGTCCGCACCGGTGCGATTCGCTGGACGTTTCACACGATTCCGCACCCCGGGGAATTCGGGTACGACACTTGGCCCGCGGGCGTGTGGCAAACGGCGGGCGGTGCGAACAGCTGGGCCGGCATCACCGTGGACACCGCGCGGGGCATCGCCTATGTGCCGACCGGTTCGGCGACGCCCGACTTCTACGGCGGTGCTCGCACCGGCGCGAACCTGTTCGCCAACTCACTGCTCGCGCTCGATGCGGCGACCGGGAAACGACTGTGGCACTTCCAGACCGTGCACCACGACCTCTGGGATCGCGACCTGCCCGCCGCGCCCAATCTCGTGACCGTGACGCGCGGTGCGGCACGGGTCGATGCCGTCGCACAGATCGCCAAGAGCGGGTTCGTTTTCCTGTTCGACCGGCAGTCGGGCAAACCGCTCTTCGACATCGCAGAGCGTGCGGTCCCGGCCTCGGCCCTGCGCGGCGAGCACGCCTGGCCGACGCAGCCGTTTCCGGTGAAGCCCGCGCCGTTTGCGCGACAGGCGATAGGCGCCGGGGACGTCGCCGAGCAGGAATTGGGGCGCTTTCGGACCCTGCGGCACACGTTCTTCGCGCCGCCGAGCCACGAAGGGAGCATTGTCCTCCCCGGCTTCGATGGTGGCGGCGAGTGGGGTGGCGCGGCCGTCGATCCCGAGACCGCGACGCTGTACGTGAATGCGAGCGACGTGCCGTGGATCGCGGCGATGCGCGAATCCGCCCACCTTCCCCCGACCACCGGCGTGCCACGCACCGGCGCGACGGTGTACGCCGCCGTGTGCAGCGCGTGTCATGGGACCGATCGTCGCGGCCGGGACCGTGCGCCGTCGCTCATCGATCTCGGCACGCGGGTGTCGAAAGCGGAGGTGCGGCAGATTCTCGACTGGGGCCGCGGGTTCATGCCTTCATTCGCGAGTCTGCCGGCGGCGGAGAAACGCGCCCTGGTCCAGTACCTTGGCTACGAGGTGGCCCCATCCGACACGGGCGGGTGGGCGGCCCTGCGAGCGACGCGCGCCCCGTATGAATTCGTCGGCTACGAGCGTTGGCGCGATTCGAGCGGCTTCCCCGCCACCAAGCCGCCGTGGGGCACGCTCAGCGCAATCGATCTGAACACGGGCGACTACCGCTGGCGCATCCCGCTCGGCGAGTTCGCGGCACTCACGGCACGCGGGATTCCCGTCACCGGGACGGAACAGTACGGCGGACCGATCGTCACGCGCGGTGGACTGGTATTCATCGCCGCGACCCAGGACGCCAAACTCCGCGCGTTCGACAAGAACACGGGCCAGCTGCTCTGGGAAGCGAGTCTCCCCGCGCCCGGCTACGCGACCCCGAGCACGTTCGCGGTGGACGGCAAGCAGTTCGTCGTCGTCGCGGCGGGTGGCGGTAAATTGGGGTCGAAGTCCAGTGACACGTATGAGGCGTTCAGTCTACCGTAACGAGGCGTCGGGATGTTCATTCAACTGAAGAAGGGTCGCGACGGCCCAGCCACACTCGCGTGCGTCCGCGATGACGGGACGCGCACCTGGGGCAAGGAGCATCCATTCTTCCCGGTCCACGACCTGACCCACTGCGCCGTCGAAAACGTGCTCGGCTTCGATCAAGCCTTCTTTGGTCTGATCGCGACGGGGTGGGACATTGACGACTTCACAAAACCGGGCGCAAGCAGGAAGCTGCCCTTTCAGGCGATCGTCGCGGAGCATGTCGTGGGTGTCTTCGATCGCGAGCGCGCCCTGCGCGAGCCCATGACGGCTGCCGAGTTCAATGAGACGGTGCTCGCAAGCCTGCCGCCAGCCCAGCGTGATGCGTTCAGGCCGCTCCACGATGGCCAACTGTCGCAGGTGCGCGAGCTGCGGAACGCATTCGAGGCCCGCTGGTACGCACTGCCTTCTGGAGCTACGATGGAGCTGACGTTTCCACTGGAGCGGCTCTGATGCCTTCTCTCGCACCTGCAAAAAAGCAGCTGCAGGCCTACTTCCGGTCGACGCCATCCAACGCGCGAGCTGCCCTGAAGCGGATTCGCGCCGCCATTCGTGCCGCGGCGCCCGGCGCCCAGGAGGCCTTCAGCTACCGCATTCCGGCGTTTCGACTCGACGGGCGGCCGCTCGTCTGGTATGCGGCGTTCCAGAACCATTGCAGTCTGTATCCGATGACTGGTGCGATCCGGCGGAAGCTGGCCACCGCCCTGAAGGGATACGAAGTGTCGAAGGGGACGGTCCGGCTGCCGCTCGCGAAACCAATACCGGTGGGCCTCGTCAAGAAGCTGGTCAGAGCGCGAATTGCCGAAATGGGCCGCTGACCTGCAAGGAGGAACGATGGGACTGCCACCACTCAGAAAAGACCCGGGTCCAGTCAAACTGCCCGAACCGCCCAAGCCGCGCCCACCCGAGCCATGGGAGCCGGCGCGAATCCCGCGCGATCCAGAGCCTCCCAAGCCGCCAGGACGGTAGCCCAAAGAACGATGTACGAAGACCGCCACACCCCACCGCTTCCACGCAGACGTTTCGTGCGACGCATGGCCGATCACGTCGCGTTGGCGGCCGCCCTGGTTGGCGTTTCACTGCTGGTAGGGATGTGGGGCTACGAGCACTACGAACACCTCCCCTGGCGCGACGCGTTCTTGAACACCGCGATGCTGCTCGGAGGGATGGGGCCCGTAGATCCGCTGCGCAGCAACGGCGGTAAGGTGTTCGCCGGAATTTTCGCCCTGTACGCAGGCGTGGTCTTTCTAGTCGTGGCCGGACTCTTCCTCGTGCCAGTGATTCACCGCATTGCGCACCTGTTCCATTTCGAAGCGGGGCCGGGGGGCCGCTGACGTGGACTTCGATCTCAGATTGGCGACCGAGGTTCTCGAACGCACGCCCGCCACGCTCCGCGCGCTGCTACGCGAGGTCAGTACACCATGGGCTCGCGGTACAGAGGGGCCGGAGACCTTCAGTCCTTTCGACAACATCGGTCATCTGATCGACGGTGAGGAAACCGATTGGATGCCTCGCGCCCGCATCATTCTCGCGCAAGGCAGGAACCGACGGTTCGAGCCGTATGATCGCTTCCGCCACCACGCGCGGAATGCGACGCGCACCCTCGATTCGCTGCTCGACGAGTTAGCGCGCCTGCGTGCCGAGAACCTCCGCGTGCTCGAGTCCTGGCATCTCACCGACGCCCAGCTCGACCTCCCCGGTGAGCACCCCAGCCTCGGCCCGGTCACGCTCCGCCAGCTCCTGGCGGCGTGGGTGGTGCACGATCTGGGACACATTGCGCAGGTCGCGCGCGTGATGGCCAAGCAGTACCGGGCCCAGGTGGGGCCCTGGGTGCCGTTTCTGCCCGTGCTCACCGATCACGAAAAACCGCGGTCCTAGCGCAAAACCCTGGCTTCTGCAGTGCCAGTCGTTTATGTTGAGTCGTTCATACGTCTGGCAGTGACATTCGGCGAGGGGTCGAACTATCAGGCGGCGCCTGCGGGCCTCGGCAACGGGTCGAGGTAGCACGCATGGGCGCGCCGCGGTGACTCGACGACCCTCCCCACGCACCAGCCAGCCATAACTACGGCGCAATACGCCTTTACCAAAACAGCCCGACGCAGCAGACACGCGTCGTTCACTCCCTCGCGATGAGGGAGGTGCTACGAGCTTGTCCGGCCCCAGGGCAGGAACAGAATCCGTTATGACACCGCAGCAAGCACACAATCATTTACCACGTCCGGCCCACAAAGAGCCGCCTGCCCACGCGCCCAATGCGGCGCTGATGATCGACTTCGACAACGTGACGATGGCGATTCGCTCGGACCTCCAAACCGAGCTGAAGCGCCTGCTCCAGTCGGAGATCATCCGGGGCAAGGTCGCCGTGCAGCGCGCCTATGCCGACTGGCGCCGCTACCCGCAGTACATCGTGCCGCTCTCCGAATCGTCCATCGATCTCATCTTCGCGCCCGCGCATGGCGCGAATAAGAAGAACGCCACCGACATCCGGCTGGCCATCGACGCGCTGGAGCTCGTCTTCACGCGGCCCGAGATCGGGACATTCATTCTGTTGTCGGGAGATTCGGACTTCTCGTCGCTGGTCCTGAAGTTGAAGGAATACGGCAAGTACGTGATCGGTGTGGGGATCCGCGAGTCCTCGAGCGATCTCCTCATCCAGAATTGCGACGAGTACTACTCCTACAACGAGCTGGCCGGCTTCACGAAGACCAGCGACGTCGAATACGTGAAGCGCGATCCGTGGGAGCTCGTGGTCGAAGCAGTGAAGCAGATGACGGCGCACAACGATGTCATGCGCTCCGACCGCCTGAAGCAGGTGATGCAGGAGATCGACCCCAACTTCGACGAGAAGGACGCTGGGTTCTCGCGGTTCAGCAAGTTCGTCATCGAAGCGGCCCGCCGCGGCCTCATCACCCTGACACGGCTCGACAACGGGCAGTACGAGATTGCCCTCGGCCCACAGGTCGCAGGCGCCGCGGCGCAGCCCGCACTCGCCGCGATGAGCGAAGCGAACGAGAAACCTCGGAGCCGTGGGGGGAGAGGCGGCCGGGGACGGGGACGCGGCGCGCGCGACCGTGAGGAACCGCCAACGGCGCCCGCGGAACCCGCGCCGACCGAGGACCCGGAAGCGCCGGCCGCGAAGGCCGGGTTCTCGTTCGGCGGCGCGTTTGGGTTGATCAAACAGGCCGTCGGAATGGGCACAGACGAAGAGCCGGCTCCAGCCGAAGAGGAGAAGCCGGTGAGTGAGGAGGTGGAGGCTCCGCGTGCGGCCCTTCCCGCCCCAGACGTGGAAGAGGAAGACGACATTCCGATGCCGACCTCCTCGGCGCCGCCACCGCCCTACAGCACGGCGTCCGCGACACCGGGCGGCATTCCGATGCGCAGTGCGCGCTTCCGCCGCGGCTCCCGCGGAGGGGCGCGTCGTCCTGGCGCCGCGGGCGGAGTGCCCGAGATCCCGAAGATCGGCATCGTGGAAGTCGACCCCAACTTCCGGCCGCGCGGCGACGCGATTCCGGCGAAACCGCCCGCACCGCCCAGTACCTCCGGATCCGCGCCGGAGCGCGGCGATCGAGACGGCCGCGGCGGTCGTGGTGGTCGCGGAGGGAGAGATCGTGGCCGGGCTGAGAACGGTGAGCGTGGCGAGCGCGGTGAGCGGGGGGGACGCGGGCGGCGCGGCGGTCGCGGCGGTCGTGGTCGCGGACCCCGGCGCTTTGAGTCCGATCAAGCCGAGACGACCAACCACACCGCACGGCCCATCCAGACGCAGACTCCGGAGCGTGTGGAACCTCCGCCGCCTCCGGTCCCTCCACCAGCAGCCACCAGATTGCCGGAGAGCGAGCCTGGAGAGTCCTTCTGGTCGAAGGTCAAACGCGGGCTGACGGGCGGCGGTGGGGGGACAGCCTAACGGTGCGAGGCAGCGCCGTGCAGGCAGAGTTCTACGCGCGACCGACAGAAGCGGTCGCGCGTGGGCTATTGGGCAACATCCTCGTGAGCGATGTCGGCGGCCGCCGGCGGGAAACCGCCGGCCGGATCGTGGAGGTCGAGGCCTACATCGGCCCCCACGATCCCGCCTGTCATGCGTATGGTCACCGGCGCACCGCGCGCACCGAGCCGCTTTACGGACCGCCCGGAACGGCGTACGTGTACTTCACCTATGGCATGCATTGGTGTCTCAATGCGGTCACCGAACCGCGCGACTTTCCGGCGGCCGTACTGATCCGGGCGCTCGAGCCGATCGCCGGGCTGGCCACGATGCGCGAGCGGCGCGGCAAGGAGCCGCTGTGCTCCGGCCCCGCCCGACTGTGCGAAGCGCTGGGCGTCACCGGCGCGTTGAATGGTGCATCGCTGCAACGCGGGTTGCTGCGAATCGTGAAGGGCACGACGCCGAAGCGTGGGGAGATCGCTACCAGTCCGCGCATCGGCATCAAGCAGGCGGCCGACTGGCCGCTGCGGTTTTATCTCAAGGATTCGCCGTTTGTCTCTAGTGCCGCTCGGTGATGCCTTCTTTGGACGTGCCGAAGCTGATGCGCACGCCGCCTTGCAGGGTGTGTGTGTTGCTCTGGAGCAGGAAGTTCGAGGCGCTCGAGGTCAAGAGGTAGTGCGCAAAGACGTTGAGCTTGCTCGAGTAATTGATCTGTAATCCCCCCATGAGCCAGAAGAACGCCTTGCTCGCCTGATCGTTCACCCGATCGTCCGCCTGCTGGAATTCGGAGGTGGTGCAGCCGCTGCAGTCCACCACCGGGTTCAGCACCTGCATGATGGCAAAACCGCCCCCGGCGAACGGTTCGATGATCTTTTGCGTCGGGAAGGCCAGCACGCCGAACATAAGCCGGCGCACGTCGTGGAATGAGACATCGCGGCACGGGCCATTACCAATCGAACAACCGGACGAGCCCGGATCGAAGATCACAGCCTGCGCGTCCGACAGGAAGAGCGCCTGTTCATAGGCGACGTACAGCGCAGTGCGGCGCGCGGTGATCAGCCAGTGGCCGCCGACGATCGGATCGTAGACGTAGGGCTGCGTGTTTGTCTTGGAGATGAAGGCGCCGCCCTGTGCGCCCCAGTACCATTGATACTGCCGGTTGAAGCCGCGGCCTTGCTGTGGCGGAATGAAATAATACGAGAGGCCGGCGCCTCCCTGAACCTGGCCCGTCCAGGTCCCGCGAGGCGTGGGATTCAGCGGGTCGCGATTCCCGCGGTTATACATAGCCCGCGCGTCCAGCCGCAGCGCCAGATGCTGGCTGAGGAACACGCGGGCCCCAAGGCCGCCATTGATCATGTTGTCGGTGAAATCGTAGGGCGCGGTGGTGCCGAAGACGAGTCGTGACACGCCCCCCGTGGCATACAGCGTCGCCTTGTCGCCCATGGGGAAATTGAACACGAGGTTGCCGCTCACCGTGGACACTGACACGTTTTGCGTAGAGGCGCTGTCCACCGTGTTCGTGAAGTCGCCGGCGACCTCGATGGATAGGCGGTCACTCCAGGCGTAGGCGATGCGCGCACCGCCGCCAAGCGAGTTCTTGAGAAAGAACAGGTGGTCAAAACGCCAATACGAGCCGAACCCGGCGAACTCGATGCTCTGAGACTTTTGCGCCACTGCGGGGGAGGCCGCGACGGCCGCCACGCTCACGATGCCCACCAGGAGATGAATCAGCCGCTTCATCGGGACTCCTCCCACGGCCCCGTTAGGGAGCCGCCAACAGAACCGCGTTGAAGAGCAGCTTGAAGGTGCCGTGCGTCTGGCCCCGGAATTGGGGCCGGAACCCGAACAGGATCACCCGTCCGCTGCCTATCGGTGCCTCCACCAGCGCGGCCTTGCCTTCCAGCCGCTCTGGGAACCGGGCATAGCCGGACCGCAGTGGCTGCTGGGGATACGTCGCCAGGGCCCGCGCCGGGGCCGAAACGGTGAAGGCAGCGCTATTCTCGAAGTAGATGTCGAGGGAGTCAGGCACCCCGAGCGTAACCGGGCTACCCGCCCTCTCCACCCTTCCCAAAAGCACACCGAAAATAGAGCCTGGGGCGTAAAATCGCAAAACTTGAGGACCCGATGCCTCACCTGCTAGAACGTTGACCACCGGGAGGTTAAGGCGTGTAATCGCGAAATTACTTGAACCATCGAGGCAGACGAGCGTGCCGCCACCCCGAACAAACTCCGAAACCGCGTTTGCCCCCGACTCGCCCATCCCGCCAGCGTACTGCAAAGGAATGCGAGTTGAGTCGACGCCGCGCAGGATCGACGACCCGTCGGCATCTGGTAACACGATCACGTCAAATCGCTGCCGCAAACCTCCTTTTTTGACGTCGGCATCGTGTAGTGTCGTATAGCTGATCCCATACTGCTCGAACAACCAGCGCGTCCATCCCTCGTCGATGTTGCCGGTCCACGGTTGGTACAGCCCAATGCGCGGCAAACGCTGGCGCGCGGCGCCCTGACCGCTGGCCGGCGCGGTGCGCACCGCGGTCACGGTGAATCCGTGACGTGCCGCGTGCTCGCTGAGAATGGTCCGAGCTCTGGGGCCCCGCACCATGAGGCTGTCACCCACGACTGAGACGGTTTGCCCCGCGGCCAGCAGCGCTGCGACGGCGCGCGACTCGGCGTTCGTGCGGTTCTTCAAGAAAAAGATCTCTCCGCTTCCCTCGATGCGCCCTGGCGTCGGCGTGACGCTGTCTACTCGCACCAGATTCGCGTTGAACGGCGTGTTCACGACATCGGCCCGCACACCCATCGTGAACGGCAGCGTCCAACCGGCGACGTCATAGGGCGGGCGGTCGGCGACCGGCATGTAGTGCTGCGCCTCGAGCAGATCCTTCGCGTGCGCGCGGTAGGGCTGCCCCATCGGCACAACGAGCGAGCCGGCCGCATAGGTCTGCCCGTCGGCGGTGAACGACTCGGCGGCGCGCCACACCTCGACGCCACCGGCCGCGAGGACGTTAGCGAGCGTCGTCCAGGCCTCCGGATCTCGTTGGTCCGGCGGCAGCACATAGGCGAAGGGATTCCCGGCGAGCCCGTCTGCCACCGCGCGCCGCCCCACGCCGACAAAGCGGTCGATCACGGTGACGCGGTCGCGCGCGGCGAGGCGCACCAGCGCCTGTGACGTGATCAGCTCGTAGCGCACGATGTCGCCCAGATGCCACGTGCCACCCGGCCAGGGCGCCGGATAGTTCACGCCGCGGCCTGGTTGGCGCACGGAGTCGCTGGAAAGCGTGATCGGCGAGCCGAGTCGCGTGCTCGCCGCTTCGGTGAGAATGCCCACCATGTTGTGACGGGTGGGCGTCGAGCGAAAGCCGCCGTGCCACCACAGGTCGTACGTCTGCTGGTGTGCGACGCCGGTCATCCCGACGTCGTACAGCGCCGCCGCCATCTGCGTACCGACGAGGCTCATCGCTTCGACGAGCGCGGGGTCGAGATTCGGGTTGACGGGATCCTGGAACGGCGGCACGAACAGGCGCACGCCGTTGGAGCCCATTTGGTGCACGTCGTAGACGATCTCGGGAAACCACTCCCGGTACAGCATGCGCGTGACGAGTCGGGTCTCGACTTGCGTCAGCATGAACCAGTCACGGTTGTTGTCGTGGCCGATGTACTTGTGATAGAGCCAGGGCAGCGGTCCGCCTTCGTAGCGTGTACCCTTGTAGCGGCGGTACCAGCTCACCACCGTGTCCAGGCCATCGGGATTCATGGACGGAATCATCAAGACCACGACCGAGTCGAGCAGCCGGCGCCACTCGGGGTCGGTCGCCAGACGATAGGCGAGCGTCATCCCCATCTGGCTCGACGCGACTTCGGTGGAGTGGATGTTGTTGCTGATCAGAATCACCGCCGGCTGCTTCGCGCGAATGTCCTCGAGCTCGCCATCGGTCAGCCGCCGGGGATCCGCGA
>QHUE01000153.1 GCA_003221825.1 Gemmatimonadota bacterium | reverse complement strand
GCGACCCAGCAGCTGATGCGCAATCCCCAGTTCATGACGATCGCGATGGTGCTGGCTGGCGGCTTCGCGGCATTGATGCTGGGGGCGCTCGGTGGAGGATTGGGCTGGTGCGGATCGACGCTGCTCGGCATCGCGTTCTTTGGCCGACGCGCGACGCCCCCGCTACAGTAAGGAGCTGTAACCCTCCTCTCATTGAGGGGTAGGTAAAGCCAAATCACACCCGACCGCCCTCATGTCGATCGCGAAGTCCGGCATCCTTGCTCTCGTTGTCTCGACCAGTGCCGCCGCTCAGTCCAGCAAATGGGAAATCGGCGCCCTGGCAGGTGGCGGTCCCTCCATCGTCACGGCATCACTGGGCGGCGTGCCGAACGGGGAGCTGCTCATCACGACACTCTCCGTGACGCGGCCGCTCGTTCACTGGAAGCGTTTCCGTGCCAGCTACGTCGGCGAAATCCTGCCCTTCGTGGTCGCGACCAAAGTGCCGAAGGTTCAGGCGGAGTGGTTCTATAACAGCTCACACACCGACTCCACGTTCGTCCTGTATCCAAACGGAGATGGGCCTGACTTGGGTGCCGGCCTTGCCCCGGTCGGATTGCGGTTCTCGCTGCAGCTCAGTCCGGGAATGCTCGTGTTTGCAGAGGGCAGTGGTGGCGGAGTGGCGTTCGCCCGCGCCATGCCCAAACCGACCGCTCGATCGCTGAATTTTCTGGGTAGCGCGGGGGCCGGATTGCATCTCGGCAGACGCTACATCGTGGGCTATCGATTCACGCACTTGTCCAATGCGAACACGGCCGCAAAGAACCCCGGTTTCAACGCGCACATCTTCTACCTGGGGATCACGCTGCACTAGCGTAGATTAGGGACGAATGAGACTGTCCGTCCCCGTACTGCTGCTCCTGTGCGGCTGCGCCCCCGCGATCCACTCGAGCGCGTCACAGCAGATCGTCACGGAGCGGCTCTATTTCGGCCGCAACATCGGGGACACGCTGGGCGTCAGCGATTCCGTCTGGGCAGTTTTTGTGAAGGACGTCGTGAGCACTCGACTGCCCGCCGGGTTTACGTTCTGGACGGCCGAAGGTGCGTGGCGCGATTCCAGCGGCCGCGCGACGCGCGAGCCCAGCTTCGTGCTCGAAGTCGTGCACCCGCATCGCTCAGCCGCGTCAGATTCCGCGATCGTCGCCATCATCGCCGAGTACAAGCGCCGGTTCAGCCAGCAATCGGTGCTCCGCGTCGTCACCGCGGGGCGGGCGAGCTTCTGACGGTCGCCAGGTTCAACCATGCCCACACCCGCCTCGCATGCCGCCGTTGGATTCGCCATCGCCGCTTGGACACAACCAGCGCCGCCGAGTCGGCGCGTGTGCCTCGTTGCGGCCGCCTGCGCCGCCCTGCCCGACATCGACTTCTTCGGATGGCCCGTCGCCCATCGCGCCATCACGCATTCGCTCGCGTTCGCGCTGATCGGCGCCGTCGTGATCACCGCGGTCCTGTTCCGTCGAGACCAATGGACCCAGCACCGAACACGCATTGGCCTCGTACTCGGCCTCGCGCTCCTCTCGCATAGCTGCCTCGACGCGCTCTCGACATACTCCTTCGGCATCGAGTTCTTCGCCCCGTTCTCGGAGCAACGGTTCCGCTTCCCTTGGACGCCACTCGGCGATCCGACCGGCAGTCTGGCCGGTCAACTCATGCAGGAAGCCCTCGTTGTTTTTCTCCCGGCCGTGCTGATCGGGTGGCTCGGTCTGAGGCGACGCGGCAGGCGCTTGATGTCGGCCACATGATGCAGATCGTGCTCGCGCGCCACGGCAAACCCGCCTGGGACTTTCGGACCCCGATCCCGGGGCACGCCTTCGGGGACTGGCGGCGCGGCGAGGACAACGCTCCGCTCGACACGTCGCAGCGCCCCGGTGCTGAATTGGAGCGGCTCATCCGCAGCGCGTCGTGCCTGGTCGCGAGTCCCCTGCGCCGCTCGCTCGACTCGGCCCGCATCCTTGCGCCCGGGGCCGCGCCCCTGATCGATGCGCGATTTCGCGAGGCCGAGTTGCCCGGGGCGATTCGGTCCGGCCTGCGGCTGCGCCCGGAGGCGTGGGCCTGGCTGGCGCGGGCGGCGTGGTTCTGCGGATGGTCGGACGGCGTCGAGAGCTTCGGCGCGGCGCGGAAACGTGCGGCGAGTGGCGCCGCGCTTCTGATCGAGCGCGCCGCATCGAGTGGCGCGGTTGTGCTCGTGGGACATGGGTTGATGAACGTGCTGATCGCGTGGCAACTTCGGGCTGCGGGATGGAAGGGGCCGAGGCTCCCGTCACGCCGCCATTGGGCATTTGGGATCTATGAGAGGTCGCGGACGTAGCGGCTTATAGCGTAACCACTCGATCCGCGTGCGCCCGGGCGAACTCGGCGTCGTGCGTCGCGACGAGCAGCCCCCGCCCCTGTTCGCAGAGACGGCGTAGCGTTGTTCCCAACGCGCTGCGACGCGCCGGATCGAGGGCGGCCGTCGGCTCATCCATGAGCAGCAACGCAGGATCCGGCGCCAGCGCGCGGGCGATCGCCACCCGCTGCGCTTCGCCACCGGAGAGCTGACGCGGCGAGGCCGCCGCCCGCGTGCCGACATCGAGCTCGGACAACAGCTGCGTCGCAATGGTCTCAGCATCGACTCGGGCTTTGCGCAGCACGTGCCGGAGCGCCAGCGTGACGTTGTCGAGTGCGCTGAGGTGCTCGAACAGCGCGTGCGCCTGAAACACGAGGCCCACACGCCGCCGCAGCGGCACCAGGCGCGACTCCGGCGGCACCGGCCCCGGCCGCAGCGCGAATCCGTCCACCACGATCTGCCCGTCATCGAACGGCTGCAGCGCGGCCACTGCCCGGAGGGCCGTCGTCTTTCCGACGCCCGACGGACCCATGAGTGCCACCAGCTCGCCTCGCGCGACCTGGAGCGTGAGGGCTCGCAGCACGTCGCGCGTGTCGTAGCGGACGGTCAGCCGGTCGAGCACGAGGAGCGCGGTCACGGCACCCGCCAGCGCCGCTCCAACCGGCGCGCCAGCCGCGACAGCGGCAGCGACATCGCGAGGTACACGGCGGCGCACAGTGCGCCCGGAACGATCCAGCTTCCCACATTGGTCGCATAGATCGCGGTTTGTTTCGTCAGTTCGACGACGGTGATGACGGAGACGAGCGCGGAATCCTTGAACAGCGCGACGAAGTCGTTGGTCATCGGGGCGAGCGCGTAGCGCAACGCTTGCGGCCCGCGGACCAGCCGCAGGATCTGGCCTTCGGACAGGCCGAGTGTGCGCGCGGCCTCGAGCTGGATGCGCGGCACGGCCTCGAGCGCGCCCCGATAGATCTCGGCCTCATAGGCCGCGTAGTTCAGGCCGAGTGCCAGGACCGCGGCGAGGAACGCGGGCAGGCGAACGACGCCGGCCAATCCGTAGTAAATGACGAACAGTTGCAGGAGCAGCGGCGTCCCGCGAACGATCTCGATGTAGATGGTCGTTCCGACCCTGACGACCGTCGATCCGTACACGCGGCCTGATGCCAGCGCGAGCCCGACGACGACCGCGAGCGCCATCGACAGCACCGACACGAGCAGCGTCACGACGGCGGCGCGCGCGAGTGACGGGAGATACGCGAGGGCCTGCACGGACGTTGTCGTCGGCACTCCGCTTGCCCTCTCGTTCGTACGCAACACGCGCTCGAAGAACGGGCGCTGCGTCTCGTCCCATACGTTCCAGCGGCGGAAGATCTGCTCGAGCGATCCGTCGCGCATCGCCTCGCGCAACACAGCGTCAATGGAATCGCGCAGCATCGCGTTGGCTTGTGCGAGCACGCCCACGTAATGACCGATGGCCACCGGCGGATCGAGGATGACGAAGCCGGCCCCCCCCCGGCGGCGCAACGCGCGCTGCGCGATGATGTGATCGAGCAGCACCGCATCTATCCGGCCCGTGACCAGGTCGCCGTAGGGATGCACGTCGTCGTCGTAGGAAATGGGGAGCACACCCGTCGAATCGCGCGCCTGCATCAGCAGGTCGTAGGCGATCGTGGAGCCAAGGGTCGCGACACGGCGGCCGCGCAGATCGGCGAGACCGTGGATCTTGCCGGCGTCTGCCGGTCGCACGGCGAGCACTTCGCGGAATTCAAAGTAGGGAAGGGTGACGGCATGTCGCGCCCGGCGCGCCGGAGTGTCCTCGACACCGGACAGCCCGAGCGTGAAGTCGCCGCGCTCGACCGACTGGTCGATGTTCGACCATTGGACCTGGAGAAACTGCGCGCTTCTGGCGCCGCCCAGTCCGCGCGCGATGCGCTCAGCGACCTCTACGTCGAACCCGCGCACCCGCGACGGATCCCGCGGGTCGGCCTCGACGAATGGCGCACCGCCCTCGGCGTCACCGCCCCAAACCAGGATCTGCGTCGGGTGCTGAGCTGCCGCGAGGCAGAGCGCGAGTGCGGCGATCACGCCGAAAGGGCGACCGCGTACAGCCAGCGTATCGCTTCGGTGTCACCTATCAAGAGTGCAGGACCGAGCGGCGAGCCGATATAGATGAGCGTTCCCGGTCCTACTCGCTGCCTGAGCGCCACGGGTAAATCGCCCGCCCATGCGATGATCTCTCCCGGCTGGTTGGCCGGCGGTACCAGACGGGTGAAATCGCGAACTCGCGTCCGGATCGGCCACGTGTAGTCGACGTATGGCGTCGCTCTCGGCGGTGACCAGAGATTCACGGGCCCCGCGACACGCAGCCCGAGGCCTTCGCGCAGCGAGCGGCGGTGCTTTCGAAATTCCAGATGGCTGGCGAAGCCCGCGCCCGATTCGATGATCACAGTCGTTCCGCGCAGCAAGCACATCCTTAAGCGCTCAGCGATTTTCTCGGGCAGAAGGAACACGCTGGACATGATAACCAGTGAGCAATGGCTCAGGGGATCTGATTGCTCCCAGGGCTCAAATCGCCACCGCCGCTGTGGAATCACGGCGCGATACCCGGCCGAAGACTCGGGAAGAACGTCTTGGTCCGAGCAAAAGACCCGCCATTTCTTCAGCCTCCGTTCCGCAACACTCGGCGCTGTCCAGTGCGGCAAGGGCGCTCCCACCACACTCATCGCACCCGCGGTGTAGCCGAGAAACTCGCGCCGCGTGATGTCCATCAGAGCCTCCCCGAGATCAGCCGGTCCATGGCCTGGCTCGTGTCGTAGAACTGCTGGTCGGGCGCGTAGCGGTAGCGCGCTTCCATCTCCGCGATCAGCCAGCCGTCGTACCCGACTTTCGTCATGGCCGCGCGGATGGCGGGCCAGTTGTTGTCGCCGAGAAACAGATTCGTGTAGACGCTCTGATCGCCGGAGCGCCCACGATGCTTCAGCACGTCCTTGAGATGAATACGCGTGATTCGCGGCCCGTGGATCTCGATCCACTGTTCGGCAAACCCCGTATCGTGAATGTTGCCGACATCGAGATGAATCCCGACGGCAGGACTGTTGACGTCGTTGAGGAATTGCCAGAACTCGCGCGGACTGATGAGAAAGCGCTGCTCGGAGTTGCAATTCTCACAGCCGATCCTGACGCCGGCGCGCCCGGCTTTCTCACCCAGCGACTTGAGGGCCTCGACGCAGCGCTGGTAGACCTCGTTGTACGGAACCTCCTCGGTCACGAGGCCGGCGACCACCAGGATCGCGTCGGTGCCGAGCAACACCGCGGTCTCGATCTGTCGCTCCACGATGCGGGCGGCCTGAGCCCGCACGGCAGGATCGCGGGCGGAGAGCGGCGATGCCCAGTGCAATCCAGTCGAGACGTTGGAGACGACGAGGCCGGCGCCTTCGACTTTGCGACGTAGCTCACGCACTTGTCCGTCGGTGGTCGTCATCTGAAACCACGGGACATCACCCAGCCACAGCTCGATGCCGTCGAATCCGGCCTTCTTAACAAGCTCGAGGCCGTGGTCGAATCCCCAGTCCTTGGGGATCATGTTGTCGCCGATCGATTTCTTCATAGGCCCGGGAGAGTGCTCGTGGAATCGCGGTTGAGATGCACGAAGGCTTCGGCGGC
>QHUE01000157.1 GCA_003221825.1 Gemmatimonadota bacterium | reverse complement strand
TGACGAGCGTGGAGCGTGCTATCGCCCGTCCCACCTCGCGCGCGTGGGCTTCGGTCTGCGCGCCTACGATCTGAATCTCCAGGCGCTTCGTCGCGCCTTCGCCGTCCTGGACGACCGCGAGCGCCAGCGTGCGCGCCACCTCGGTCGCGGCCTCTTCAAACAGCTTCCACGTCGCCCCGTCGCGCGACGGGTCGATCCCCGCATGTCCGTTCGCCAGGAAGAGGACGGTGTCGTTGGTGCTGGTGTCGCCGTCCACCGAGATCGCGTTGAAGGTGTGGTCGACGACGCGCTTCCAGAACGGCCGCAGCGCGCCCGGCTCCGACACCGCGTCCGTGGTGAGCACGGCAAGCAGCGTCGCCATGTCGGGGTGGATCATGCCGGCGCCCTTGGCCATGCCGCCGATGGTGATGACCCCCGTCGGTGTTTCGAGACGCACCGCGCAGTGCTTGGGGTGGGTATCGGTGGTCATGATCGCGCGCGCGGCATCGATGCCGCCCGCGGGAGAGAGCTTCGTGGCGGCTTCGCGGAGGCCCCGCGACACTTTATCCACAGGGAGCGGCACACCGATCACGCCGGTCGACAGCACCAGCGCTGTCCGCGGTGGCAGACCGGCTGCCTCTTCGGCGCAGTGCGCCATCGCACGCGCGGCGTCGAGCCCAGCGGCCCCGGTGCAGGCGTTCGCGACGCGCGCGTTCATGGCCACGGCGCGCACGCGGCCCGGCTTCTCACTGAGCAGCGCTGCGTCGTAGACGACCGGCGCCGCGCGCAGCGCGTTCTTCGTGAACACCCCCGCCGTCGCACAGCTCGTCGCGCTCACGAGCAGCGCAACGTCGAGCGCGCCGTCCGTTTTGAGACCGGCGTGCGCGGCGGCGGCGGTGAAGCCGCCGGGAGATGTCGCGGAACCTGCTGCTATTGTCGAAATTGCGGAGGACATAGTCGCTTGTGTAACAGTGCTCCGTTTCTTATCATAGCACAACCTTCCCGGGGGGACCCGTTCGATGTCGGATCCGTTCCTCAGTTCCGACGAATATGACGAACGTGCACATCAGCTCTACAACGAAGGTCAATACGACGAAGCTATAGATATGCTGCGCGAGGGCCTGGGGTTGTACCCCCACGCCGTCGAGCTGCTCGTCGGTATGGGCTATGCGCGGCTCGCGCGTGAGGAGTTCGCGTGGGCGCGGCACGCGTTCGAGGAGGCGCGCGGTCTCGATCCCGACCACGAGGACACGCTCGCGGGCCTGGGCGAGGTCCTGCTCAAGTTCGGCGAGCGCGCGGCCGCGCTCGCGTGCTTCGAGCACGTGCTGGCGCTCGGTTTCCAGGACGATCACGACCTCATGCTGCAGATCGGGCGCGCGCTGTTCCGGGAAGGCGTGCTCGACCAGGCGCGGCGCTTCTTTGAGGGGGCGCTGCGCGCGCATCCCGATTCCGCCGATGCCGCCGCGTGCGTCGGCTACGCCGCGCACCGATTGGCGGACGAAGGCGGGAGCCTGCACTGGCTGCGGCGGGCCCTGGAGCTCGACGCGAGCCTCGGCGAAGCGCGCATCTATCTCGCGAACCTGCTGTACGACCGCGGCGAGTACGAGGCGGCGCTCCTTCACCTCGAGCGCACGGGTCCCGAAGAGCATTACGACGCGCTCGCGATCTGGCGGCTCGTCGAGCTGAAGAAAAGCGTATACCGCCTGCCCGACGACGATCCCGAGCTGGTGCCGTGGAACGAGCGACTCAACGAGCTCGCGGGCGACGCCGCCCCCGAGGACATCCTGCTCTCGGAGATCGAAGCGATGACGCCGGACGGCCAGATCCGCGATCCGCGCCAGCTCGAGCTGTTCGGGACCCTGCTCACCGAGCTGCAGGGGATGAAGAACAAGAGCTTCGAGGTCCACCGCGTGAGCACTGTCTCCGGCGCGACCTACGTCGGCACCTGGGAGGACATCGTGCGGCAGATGAAAGACGATGCCGCCGAATGGGTCGCGGGATCGATCGAGGAGTACATGGAAGCGAGCGCCAAGCGCTGGCGCAAACAGACGGGCGTGGCGATTCCGGCGACGGACCCGGAGAGCTTTCTCCGGGCCGGCGCCGATGCGGGAGTGCTAAGAATCCTGCATTAGACCTTCTTGAAGCGGATGCCGATCGACAGCGGCCCGTCGCCCAGGGCCATCAGGGTGACCGCGCCGGCAAGCAGCAGGGCCTCGAGCTCGATGTTGGCGTGATGCGGCAGCTTGGTTGCGATGATCGTCACCGCGATGTACGCGGCCATCGCCGTAGCCCAGAAGCGGGTCCACATGCCCAGGAGTACACACACCGCCCCGACCGTCTCGATCGCGATGACCACCAGGATCAGGAGGGTTCCCACCGAGAAGGAGGGGAGGCCGCTCTGGACCCGATCCAGGCCGCGGCTCAGGAACACACCACCCACAGCCAGCCGCATGAAGAACGCGGCATACGGCGCCAATGCGTTCATGAGGTCTCCCTAAAACATGGACATCGCGAGGAACGACCGCAGATTGTCGTTCGTCACGCGCAGCCGGGCGGACAGCAGCCGCACGACCGACCACAGGATCTTGTAGGCGACGTCGCGGTTGAAATCGAGGAGGAGCTCGAAGTCGGAACGGGAGATCGTAATCAGGGTGCAGGTGGTATTGGCGATCGCGTCCGTGGACCGCTCGGAGCGATCGAAGATCGACATTTCCCCGAAGCATGATCCCGGCTTGAGCACCGCGAGCGCCTCTTCCCCGGAGCCGGGAATCGTCCGCGAGATCCGGACTTCGCCTTCTGAGATGAGGAAAAGGCGGTTGCCCGGCTCGCCTTCCCTGAAGACGTACTGGCCGACAGTGAACTTCTGTTCGCGGCACACTTCCGTGACCCGGGCCAGCTCGCCCTCGTCCAGGTCCTGGAAGATGGCCGCTTGCTTGAGCAGCTTGACGTCCACGGAGGCTAAAGTACGGTCAAACCGCGTTTCGCGGTAGCCGATGTGCTCACCGCCCTGCGATTGCCGCTCGCCGCCGTGTTCCCATTCGTGGCGAAGCCTGCGTGGCAGCTCGCCATCGTCGCGGCGGCCGCGGTGAGTGACGTCGCCGACGGCATCCTGGCCCGGCGGTTCGGGTCGTCACGCGCCGGCGCGGTCCTCGATCCGGTCGCGGACAAATTGTTCATGGCGGTCGCGTTCATCACCATCGCGCGACGCGGGCTGCTCGTCTGGTATGAATTGGTCGGCGTGCTGCTGCGGGATATTCTGGCGGTGCTCGGGTTTCTCGCTACGTGGGTGCTGCGGCGGCCGGTGGCGCTGCCCGCGCGCGCGGGCGGCAAGGCGGTGACGATCGCGCAGCTGCTCACGCTGGTAGCGGCCATCGCCGATTGGACCTACACTCGGCATCTCGCGTGGGCCACCGCGGCCATTGCAGTGTACGCTATTTGGGATTATGGGCGGACCGCCGCGCGTAAATCGGCTCAGGCCGGGGCTGAGGCCTCACCGTGAACGTGGGAGCATGGACCGTGATGCGAATCGTGGTGCTGGCCTTCGTCGCCGTGCTTGCCGCGCACACAGCGGCGGCGCAGCAGTTCCAGCCGCCGAAAAACGGCCGGCACAGCGGTACGCGCATCGGGCTGTTCGGATTCGGCGTACGCGGCGGCGTCGACTTCAGACGAGCCGGCCAGCTCGTGATGGGAACGACGCTCGACCTCGGCGATCTGTTTTCGAGTCGCCTGCGCCTGCGTCCTTCGGCGGAACTCGGCCTCTTCAATGGTCCAAACACCTACGTCGGCAGTTTCGAGGCGCTGTGGCGCTTCACCGGCGACGAGGAGGTGGCGACCCCGTACCTCGGGCTCGGCGTCGGCCTGGCGGGGCGTGACGGCTGCGGCACCGACCCACAATGCCCCGGCCTCTGGCTCAACACCGTCTTCGGATTCGAGCTGCGGTACCGGTCCACGTTCAACTGGCTGCTCGAGTATCACGGCATGGACCGGATGCGCCGGCACCGGTTGTACATCGGCCTCACCACGCGCCGGGGCAACTGAGATGGCGAAGGCCGCGGAAGTGACGATGCGGTGGCTGCGGGAGCTGCAGTTCGAAGGGAGCGGCGCCGGACGGCCACCGATTCTCGTGGACGGCGATTCGGCCGCCGCGACATCGCCGGTCGAGCTGCTGCTGCTCGCCGCCGCGACGTGCACGGCGTCCGACGTCGTCATTATCCTGCAGAAGCAACGCGTCAAGCTGGAAACGCTCGAGGTCTCCCTGCAGGGCACGCGGCGCGAGACGCCGCCGCGCCGGTACACCGCGATCGCGTTCCACGTCGCCGTGCGCGGCGAGGGGGCGGACGACGCCAAGGTCCGGCACGCCGTCGATCTGTCGCTCGAGAAGTACTGCTCCGTCGTCGCGTCACTCGCGCCCGACATCGCGATCACGTACGACGTCGCCATTGCCTAGCCTGTTGTTTCTGCTGCCGGTTCTGGCATTGCAGGCACAGCAGCTCACCGCGACCGAGCTGAGCCTCGGCGCCGCCGCGGTGATGGCTCACCGCACCTTCGCCGGCGCCGAGTTGGGCCTTGCCCATCGCCCGAGCGGCGAGAGTCGCGTCGCGCTCGCCATCGGCGGCGGAACGGTCGTCGAGCGTGCAGCGATGCGCGCACAGCTGACGCTGCAGCTGCTCGTCAATCCAGCCGCTCGGGCGGGACCCGGATTGTATGCCGGCGTCGGGGGTGCATTCGTGGCACGGCGGGGCTTGCCGGGACAGGGGTTTCTCGCGGTGCTGCTGGGACTCGAAGCGGCGCCGGGACGGCGGCAGGCATGGTACGTGGAGCTGGGTTTTGCCGGCGGGGTGCGCGCGGCGGCGGGGTGGCGCCTGCGCTGGTTCCCCAGGTGGTGGAGCCGACCGTAAGACAAAAAAAGGGCGCCCGGTACGGGGCGCCCTCCAACCCGAAGGCAGGCGTGTCAGGCGTTCGCGCCGACGGGAGTGGTCCGGGCCACGACGGGGCGGCAATAGCGCTCGCCCAGCACGCGGAGCTCGTTCAGCTCGGTCTCGGTCAGGTCGGTGAAGCGATCCGCAAGATAGAGCAACGTGTCGTCGAACCATTCCTTCTGATGCTCTGGCGTGGCTTCCAGCACTCCGCAGCGGAGGATGTGCGAGAACAACTCGTCGCGCGCCTGTTCGAAGCTGGTGGGAATCGTGTACTTCCGGGGCTCACCACGCTTTTTGGCCATGCAGGGGTCTTCCTTTCGGGTTGGAACTTCGTAAAAACGGCGCCGCAAGATAATTGGTTCTATGGTATAATGCCACCAGCAGGGACGCGGGTTCCCGCGTTCCGGGAGGAAGCAATGAGCGAAGAAGTGTACGGTCCCGAGCGAGCGCAGCGGCTCGTGGCGCTGCTCCGGGCTTTGGCCGAACGCATCCGCGACCTGGATCGAACCGGCCGGTTGCTCGATGCCGCGCCGGAGCTGCAAAAACTGCTGGGCAATGCGCGCAGTGAGCTGTTCCATTACGAAGTACGCAGCACCTACGACACACCGGACGCGGCCGAGAGCCGCCGCATCGTCGAAGAGGCGATGGGAAGCGGCGATCTCTCGCTCGACGATCCGGACGACGACGACCCATGGCGCGGGGGAGGAGATCCGCAGGCATGAATCGATTCTATGTCGTGCTGGGGGTGCTGGCCGGGGTGCTCGGGATTGCGGTCTTCGCGCTGTTGCGCACCGGCGGGACGGCGCCGGCCGCCGCGGCGGGCCCTCCACCGACGGTCGCGGATGACGGATTTCGCGGCTACTCGCTCGGGCAGGCAACTGCGCCGGTCGAGATCACGGAGTATCTCGATTTCGAGTGTCCGGTCTGCGCGTCATTCGCCACCATCCAGATGCCGACGATCAAGGAGCAGCTGATCAACAGCGGACGGGTGCGGTGGCGCTATCGCGACTTTCCGTTGCCCGTCCACAAATACTCTCGCTTCGCGGCGCACGCCGCGCAGTGCGCCGGCGCCCAGGGCAAATTCTTCGAGATGCATGATCAGTTGTTCAATCATCACCAGTGGGCACAGACCGGCAAGGATCCTTCGGACCTGTTCCGCAGCTTCGCTCTAAGCTCCGGCGTCGATCTCAACGCCTACGACGCGTGCATGGTAGCCGGCCGCTACGCCCAGCGCATCGAGTTCAGCCGGCAGGAAGGCGATCAACGCCTGGTGGACGGGACGCCGACATTTTTCGCCAACGGCAAGAAACTCGATTTCCGCCGGTTGCCCGGCTCCGACGACTTCAAAGCCATCGCCGACAGCATCATCGCCCATTCGCCTCGTCATTGATGCGCCATCGCCAGGCGATCGCGCTGCTCGCGCTCGTCGGCCTGTTCGTCGCCCTCTATCTCTGGCTGCACGCCCTGGGGTTCGGTGGGGCGATCAAGTGCGGGGCATCGGGCGCGTGCGAGACGGTACAGACGAGCCAGTGGGCCGTCTTCCTCGGCCTGCCGGTCGCGTGCTACGGTGTGGTGGGCTATCTCGCCGTGCTGGTCGTCGCGCTGGCGTCGCTGCGGGAAGCGGCGCTCCCACAACGACACTGGAACGTGATGCTCGTCGGTCTAGCGAGTGTCGGGTTCCTGTTTACGATCTATTTGACGTATCTCGAGCTGTTCGTGATCCACGCGATCTGCCGTTGGTGCATCGGCAGCGGCGTGATCATCACTGCAATCTGGATCGTGTCGCTCCTCTCGCTCAGGTCTCCTGCGATTCATACTGATCGCGCAGTTTCGCAACCACCGCGGGATCGGCCAGCGTAGTCGTATCACCCAGGGCGCGCCCCTCGGCGATGTCCTTGAGCAGGCGCCGCATGATCTTTCCGCTGCGGGTCTTGGGGAGGTCTGCGGAAAAGAGAATGTCGTCGGGCTTCGCGAGCGCGCCGATTTTCTTGGAGACGTGATTCTTCAGCTCTTCGCGCAGCGCGTCGGTCCCCTGCCGTCCCTCCTTTAACGTGACGAAGGCCGCGAGCGCCTGCCCCTTCAAGTCGTGCGCCCGGCCCACGACGGCCGCCTCGGCGACGGCCGAATGGTCGACGAGCGCGCTCTCGACTTCCATCGTGCCGATGCGGTGGCCCGCGACGTTGAGCACATCGTCCACCCGGCCGAGAATCCAGAAGTAACCATCCTCATCACGTTTCGCGCCGTCCCCGGGGAAGTATTTGTTCTTCCATTTGCTCCAGTAGACCTGCTGATAGCGCTCGTCGTCGCCCCAGATCGTCCGCAGCATTCCGGGCCACGGCTTGGGAATGGCGAGATAGCCGCCGCCGACCTTCACTTCCTTCCCTTCGCCGTCGAGGAGCACCGCTTCAATGCCGGGGAACGGCACCGTCGTCGATCCAGGCTTCGTCGCTGTGACGCCGGGCAGGGGCGTGATCATGATTCCGCCCGTCTCGGTCTGCCACCAAGTGTCCACGATCGGACAGCGTTTGCCGCCGATGTGCTCCTGATACCACATCCACGCTTCCGGATTGATCGGCTCCCCGACCGTGCCGAGCAGGCGCAGCCGCGATAGGTCGTGCCGGGCCGGGAGCTCGGTGCCCCACTTCATGAATGCCCGGATCGCCGTCGGCGCGGTGTAGAAGACGGTGACGCCGTGCTTCGCGCAGATCGACCAGAACCGGTCTTTGCCCGGATGATCGGGTGCGCCTTCGTACATCACTTCCGTAACGCCGAGCGCCAGCGGACCGTATACGACGTAGGAATGCCCGGTGACCCAGCCGACATCCGCCGTGCACCAGAACACATCCGACTCTTTGAGATCGAACACCCACTTGGTCGTCGCGTACACATGCGTCAGGTATCCGCCGGTCGTGTGGAGGATGCCTTTCGGTTTCCCGGTCGTGCCCGACGTGTAGAGGATGTAGAGCGGGTCCTCCGCGTCCATCGCTTCGGGTGGGCAGTCTTTTGGCGCCCGCGCCATCAGCTCCGTCCACCAGAGGTCGCGGCCGGTCTTGAACGTCACGGTCTGGCCGGTGCGGCGCAGCACGACGACGTGCTCGATGCTCGGTGTGTCGGCGAGCGCCTCGTCGACGTTTTGCTTCAGCGGCACGATCGCGCCGCGGCGGTAGCCGCCGTCGGCAGTGACCAGGATCTTTGCGCCGGCGTCGTTGATCCGGTCGCGCAGCGACTCGGCGGAGAATCCGCCAAACACGACCGTGTGCACCGCGCCGATGCGGGCGCACGCCAGCATCGCGACGGCGACTTCCGGGACCATCGGGAGATAGATCGCCACGCGGTCGCCGCGTTTGACGCCCAGTCCCTTCAGGACGTTCGCGAACTTGTTGACGTCGGCGTGCAGCTCGCCGTACGTGATGCGCCGGACTTCGCCGGGAGGCTCGCCTTCCCAGATCAGCGCCACGCGGCCGCTCTTCCCCGCGCGCACGTGGCGGTCGAGACAATTCACCGAGGCGTTGAGCTTGCCTCCGAGGAACCACTTCGCATGCGGCGGCTTCCACTCCAGCACCCGATCCCACGGGCGACTCCACTCCAGTTGCTTCGCCCAGTCCGCCCAATATCCTTCCGGGTCCCGCCGCGCGCGCTCGTGCGGGCTGGTGTCGCGCACGTGGGCCTGGGCTTTGAAGGCGTCGGAAGGGGTGAACCGCCGCTGCTCGTCGAGGAGTGTTTCGATCCGGTCAGTCGCCATAGTCTGGGATATTAAGGAAGAGGGTGACTCTAGCAAGTTGCACCGCGCCGCTCGGTATGCGGCAATCTGCGTACGTGAGCAGGCTCACGAGTTTCGGACAACCGCTTGATCCTGCGCGGCTTAGATCGCATGGCACCGGAGTGGCATACACCACCACGGGAGGAATTATGTCACCAATACCCGTGGAGAACGCACTGATGTCGACGCGTCCGATCGAAAAGACGCTGGCGGCGCCGGAGCGGCTCGATCTCGAGTCGCGCACCGCGTTCCGCCGCGCCGCCGGGGAGGTGCTCGACCTGCTTGCCGAGGGGGCCGGCCGCCTGGTCATCGATCTGTCCGGGACGCGCTCAGTCGACAGCGCCGGCCTTGGCGCCTTGATGCTGATCCAGCGCAAGGCCGCGGAGCGCCGCCAGACGGTGTGCCTGCGGGGTGCGAACGAGGAGCTGCGTTTCCTGCTCGTGCTCACCAAGCTGGACGACCTCTTCGAATTGGAGACTGGCGTTTCGTGAGGTAGATTGGCGCGATGGCGCCGTCGCCGCGCAAGGTCCTCTTCGTCGAAGACGAAGCCGCACTCCAATACTCCTACGAGCGGTTCTTCGAAGGAAAATACACCATGGCCTACGCGCCGAACGGCGCGGAGGCCATGCGTCGTCTCAGCGACTTCGAGCCGGACGTCCTCGTGCTCGACATGCGGTTGCCCGATACGGACGGGATCGAGCTGTTGCAGCGCATCCGCGAGACGCGGCCCACGCTCCCGGTCGTTGTCACGACCGCGTACGTGAGCATGGAGCCGCTGATGAACGTGCTCGACCTGGGACACAGCCGGTATCTTGTCAAACCGTACGAATTGAGCGAGCTCGCGGCCGCGATCGATGCTGCGGGCTGAGGCGCTGCGGCACAGCTTCGGTGCGGTCAGGGCTCTCGACGACGTTTCCTTCAGCGTACAGCCCGGTCAAACGCTCGCCGTGTTCGGCCCCAACGGGGCGGGGAAGACCACCCTTCTCAAAGTTCTCGCCGGTCTGATCCAGCCCCAGCGCGGCCGCGCCCAGGTGGACGGTGGCCGGCGCGCCATCGGCTGGATCGGCCATCAGCCGCAGCTGTACGCGCAGCTCACCGTGCGCGAAAACCTGCGCTTCTGGGCATCGCTCTACGACGTGACTCCTCCCGGCGAACTCCTGGCGCGGCTGGGACTCGAGGAGCACGCGGATCGGCCTGTGCGGGCGTTGTCCCGGGGGCTCGTGCAGCGCGTCGCCATTGCGCGCGCGTTGACACACGACCCGACGGTCCTGCTGCTCGACGAGCCGTTCACGGGCCTCGATCGCGTCGCGGCCGAAGCGCTCAGCCGTCTCCTCGGGCAACACACTGCGGCCGGGCGGGCCACCGTGCTCGTGACGCACAACGTGGAGGAAGGCACGGGGCTCGCGACCGACGTCGCGTTCATGCGCGCCGGCCGCTTCGTGCACTTCGCCCCGCGCGCCGGCCGGGGGCCCGAACAGGTGGGGGAGGAGTATCGCGATGCGATCGCCTGACCTCCTGCGCCACGCCTGGGCCGTCGCCGCCAAAGACCTGCTCGTGGAATTTCGCTCGCGCACGGCCATCCTCTCCGTGGCCGTGTTCGTTGTGCTCGTGCTGGTCGTGTTCAATTCTGCACGCGATCCGACCGCCGTTTCCAACGTCGACCTCGCGCCCAGCATCTTATGGGTGACCTTCACCTTTGCGGCGATCCTGGCCCTGAACCGCGCATTTCAGATCGAGCTCGAGAACCAGGCGTTGGAGGGGCTGCTCCTCGCGCCGATCGATCGCAGCAGCATCTACCTCGGCAAGCTGATCGCAAACCTCGTCTTCGTGGCGACGATCGAGCTGATCGGCGTTCCATTGCTGGCGCTCTTCTTCAACGTCCAGGTTCTGCCGTTTCTGTTGCCGCTCATCGCGGTGATTGCGCTCGCCACGGTGGGGTTCGTCGCCGTGGGGACGCTGTTCAGCGCCATGACGGTGCGAACACGCTTTGCCGAGCTGCTGCTGCCCGTGCTGCTCTTGCCCTTCATGATTCCGCCGCTGAGCTGGGCGGTGCTCGCGACAGGACGGCTGCTCGCCGGCCGTCCCTTGAGCGAGACTCTCGGCTGGCTTAACATGCTGGCCGTGTATGACTTCGTCTTCGTCGTTCTTGCGGTCCTCCTCTTCCCCGCCACGGTGAACGAATGAAAATGCTGCGGGTGGGACGCTGGATTACTGCCATCGGTCTCGTCCTGCTGGCCGGGATTTACGTCCGCGCGCTGGCCTACACGCCCATCGAGGCGAGTCAGGGCCTGGCGCAGAAGATCTTTTACCTGCACGTCCCCGCGGCGATTTGGGCCGAGTCCGCGATGATCCTGGTCGGGCTGGCGAGCATCTTCTACCTGTTCACCAAGGACCCCCGGCTCGACCGGTTTGCGGCGGCATCGGCGGAAGTGGGCGCCGTCTTCTGCGCCGTCGTGCTGACGACTGGGCCCATCTGGGGCAAGCCGATCTGGGGGACGTGGTGGACGTGGGACGCGCGTCTCACGTTCACGCTCTTTCTGTTTCTCCTCTATGTCGGGTATCTGCTACTGCGGAGCGCGGTGACGGAGCCCGCCACGCGGGCGCGCTTCGCCGCGGTGCTCGGGATCTGCGGCATGTGCGAGGTCCCGTTCATCCACCTCAGCGTCTACATGTTTCCGACGCTCCATCCCATGCCGATCGTGCTGCAACCAGGTCGCCCCAAGCTGCCGGGGAGCATGCTGGAAACCTGGGCGCTGTCGCTGGGGGTGTTCACCCTGTTGTACGTGGGCTTTGTCGTCCAGCGCTACGCGCTGAGTTATCTGCGCGAGCAGCTCGAAGCGGCCGGGGAGGTCGGACATGCATGAGACGGTGCCGCAAAACGGCGGCTATATGATCGCGGCCTACATCGTGGTGGCCGCGATCCTCATCGGTTACGCGCTGTCACTGTACCTGCGCGCGCGCCGCAGCCTTCGCGCGTAGCTCCGCCCGCGCTTCGGGGAGCCGGCTGTGCCCGTCCGGCACCTGGGTCGCCCAGAGGTTCAGCGCTTCGTCGGCCGCCCCATGATCGCCCGCGTCGTAGAGCGCCTGGGCGTTGTGCCACAGCGCCGTCGCTCCCCCCCCCGCCGCGTAGGCCCGCGCGAAGCGCGCCGCGGCCTCCGGAAACTGGGCCGTGCGGTGGTACAGCGTGCCGGCGGCCATGGCCGCGTCGGCGCGCTCCTCGAGCGCGAGCGCCTGCTCGAACGCCCCGAGTGCCTCGTCCTGGCGGAATACCATCTGCAGCGCTTCGCCAAGCAGCATCCACGCGTCGGCGTGATCGGGAAAGCGGACCGTGGCCTCCCGCGCCGCTTCGACGGCGCCCCAGCGATCGTCGAGTGCGCGGGAAAGATGCACCAGCGCGGGGTAGGTATCCGCGAAACTCGGCGCGAACTTGCAGCCGAGCCGCAGCCAGGCCAGCGCCCGTCGCGGGGCGTCGCGTTGGGCGGCGGCAGCGCGGCGCGCGCAGAAACGGCCGAGTGCGGCGCGAAATGAGCGGAACATTGCTTGATAATGGGGAGAGCCACGGTGAGATTGCAACGGCGCATGGGAGCATCCTTGAAGGGGCGCCGCATCGTGGTCACGCGCGCGCGCGAACAGGCCGGTGATCTGGTGCGCGCGCTGGAGACCCTAGGCGCCGAGCCGATCATCGCGCCCGTCATTCGCATTCAGCCGCTCGAAAACCTCGGCGCGTTGCGCGCCGCCCTCACCGGACTCTCGGCCTACCGCTGGGTCGTCTTCACGAGCCAGAACGCCGTGCAGATCGTGTTCGATCGCCTCGTCGCCTGGGGACTGACGCCCCGGGTGTTCTCGACGACCGCGGTTGCCGCGATCGGAACCGTGACCGCCGAGACTCTCACGGTGCGGGGCGTCGTGCCGGCGCTCGTGCCCACCGAATTCGTCGCTGAAGCGCTGGCCGCAGCGCTGATCGAGAGGAGCGGCGGCACCCTCGCCGGGGCACGGGTGCTGATCCCCAGTGCCGAAGATGCCCGCGAGGCGCTCGCCGCCGGCCTGCGCAAGCATGGCGCTGACGTCGAGGCCATCGCCGTCTATCGCACCGTCCCCGTCCAGGCGGATCTCAGCGGCTTGGCGGCCGATATCACGCGCGGCCGGATCGACGCCGTCACGTTCACGTCGTCATCCACGGTCCGCAGCTTCGTCGATCTCGTGGGCCGCGCGGCCGCCACCTCGCCCCGCTTCGTCGCGGCGACGATCGGCCCGATCACCGCGGGTACCGCCCGCGAGCTGGGCTTCCGCGAAGTCATCGAAGCCGAGCCGCACACCGTCCCGGGACTCGTCGAATCGCTGGCGCGGCGGTTCGCGTGAAGCTCGGTACGCGCGGCAGCCAGCTGGCACGATGGCAGGCGGAGTGGGTTCAGAACCAGCTCGCCGCGCAAGGTGTGCGTGCGGAGATAGTGGTGATCAAGACGCGCGGCGATGCGGAAGTGGACCGGCCGCTCCACGAGCTCGAGGGGAAAGGGTTTTTCACCAAGGAGATCGAGGATGCGCTCCTCGACGGCCGCATCGACGTCGCGGTGCACTCACTCAAGGATCTGCCCACGGCGCTGCCCCCGGGATTGGCGCTCGGCGCGATTCCGGCGCGGCACGATCCGCGCGAGGCGCTGGTCAATGGACGATCACTGTCCGAGTTGCCAGCCGGTACGCGCGTCGGCACCTCCAGCCTCAGACGGATCGCGCAGGTGCGCTTTCTCCGCCCGGATCTCGAAGTCGTGCCCCTGCGCGGCAACGTGCCCACGCGAGTCCGGAAAGTGGAGAGTCACGAAGGCCTGGATGCGGCGCTGCTCGCGATCGCCGGCCTCGAGCGATTAGGTCTGGGTGCAAAAGGCTCGATAGTCGATCCCCTCGACATCATGCCGGCGCCGGGGCAGGGAGCACTGGGCGTCGAAATTCGCGCTGACGACCAGGCTACCAGAAAAGCACTGGAGCCGCTGCACGATCGGACGAGTGCGTGGGCAGTGGCTGCCGAGCGCGCGCTGCTTGCCGCGCTCGGTGGCGGGTGTCAGGCGCCGGTTGCGGCCTGGGTCGGGATGCGGGATGCGGGAAGCGGGATGCGTTTGTACGGACGCGTTACAGAAACCGAAGGCGCGGTCCAGCTCACTGCCTCTGCCGAGATCGATGCGAAGCGGCCCGAAGCTGCCGGCGACGCCGTCGCGCGCTTGCTCGAGAGCGAAGGCGCCGCGAGCTTACTCGCCCGATGAGCTCAGCCCAATTCCCGATTCGTCGTATGCGGCGACTACGACGTACGGCCGCCCTCCGGCGCCTGGTGTCCGAGACGCACATAGTTCCATCGCAACTCATATGGCCGCTCTTTGTGACGCACGGCGAGGGACTGCGGCGGCCCGTCGCGTCGTTGCCCGGCGTCGCGCAGCTGTCCGTCGATCAGCTGGTGAAGGATGCAGAGCGGGCCGCGTCGCTCGGATTGGGCGGCATCATTCTCTTCGGGATTCCAGCGACGAAGGACGCCACCGGCTCGGAAGCCTACGACGACCAAGGGATCGTCCAGCAGGCGATTCGCGCAGTGAAGCGGGCGGTACCGCAGCTGCTGGTGGTTGGGGACGTCTGCCTCTGCGAGTACACCGATCACGGCCACTGCGGGGTGATTCGCGACGGCGACGTGGACAACGATTCGTCCGTCTACCTGCTCGGCAAGACCGCCGTGATGCAGGCGCGCGCCGGTGTGGATCTGGTGGCGCCGAGCGACATGCTGGACGGCCGCGTCGCCGGCATCCGCAAGGCGCTCGACGCCGGTGGATTCTCGCACGTCCCGATCATGTCGTACGCCGCGAAGTTCGCGTCGGCGTTCTACGGGCCGTTTCGCGAGGCCGCGGGGTCGACGCCGCAGTTCGGCGACCGGCAGTCCTACCAGATGGCGGTCGCCAACGGCGACGAGGCCATGAAGGAAATCCAGCTCGATCTGGACGAAGGCGCGGACATCGTGATGGTGAAACCGGCGGGTCCCTGCCTCGACCTGATCCGGCGTGCCAAGGAACGCTTCGGCTCGCCGCTCGGCGCGTATCAGGTGAGCGGCGAGTACGCGATGATCAAGGCGGCCGCTGAGCGGGGCATGCTGGATGAGACGAAGGCTATGTGGGAGTCGGTGACGGCGATTCGGCGAGCCGGCGCGGACATCATTCTGACGTACTTCGCGCCGACACTGGCTGAACAACTGTAGGGGCGCAGCATGCTGCGCCCCTACATGCCTACCGCAGATCCGTTACACCGGGCGGCAGCAGCAAATACCGCCACAGCCCCGCGGCGGCCGCGGCGCCGACCAGCGGACCGATCCAGTACACAGCCTGCGCGTGCCAGTCCCACGAGACGAGCGCGGGACCGAAGGCGCGAGCCGGGTTCATCACCGCGCCCGTCAGCGCGCCGCCACCTCCCAGCGCGCAGACCACGACGACCAGGCCGATCCCGAAGCCCGCGACCTTCTCCCCCTGCGGCGAGACGACCGTGCCGTAGACCGCGCTGACCAGGAAGAACGTGAACAACGCCTCCAACGCGATCGCGCCGATCAGGCTCATGGACCCCGCGACCTGCGGCGTGCCGAGCGACGACATTCGGACCGCCGACGCGGGGAACGTCGCCTTGATCAGCAACGCGCCGACGATTGCGCCGAGCAGCTGCGCCAGGACGTAACGCCCCAGCGTCAGCGCGTCGATCTTCTTGCCGAGCCAGAGCGCGACGCTCACCGCCGGATTGATGTGGCCGCCGGAGATGGGCATCGTGATCGTGACGGCGAGGGCCAGTCCGATGCCGTTGGCGAGGGCGATGGCGAGACCGGCCGCGCCGCCCTGGTTCGCGATGGCGCTGCCCGCCCCGACCAGGACGAACAGCGCGGTGCCGACGAATTCCGCTGCGGGAGCCCGGAAAATCCGGTAATTCACGTGTGACCTCGGGATGGAAGCCGGGCCAATCTACCGAGCGCTGCTATCGGGCCGCAACACCAGCGCGGCGTTGATGCCTCCAAACCCGAACGAATTTGAAACGACGGCCTCGGGGGCAGCCGTCCGGCCGCCCCCAGGCAGGCAATCCAGGTCGCACCGCGGATCAGGGCGCTCGAGATTGATGGTGGGAGGGAGCCAGCGCCGCGATAACGCGAGAGCACAAATCGCGGCCTCGATGGCGCCGCTCGCACCGAGCGCGTGGCCGTAGTAGCCCTTCGTGCCACTGACGGTCAGCCGGTACGCGTGATCGCCGAACACCTGTTTGATCGCCGACGTCTCGGTCGGATCGTTGAGCGGGGTGGACGAGCCGTGCGCGTTGATGTAGCCGACCTCCGTGGGGGGGACGTCGCCATCGGCAAGGGCCAGCTGCATCGCGCGCGCCGCCTGCCGGCCGTCGGGCCGCGGTGCGGTCATGTGATACGCGTCGTTGGTGTAGGCGTGACCGACCACTTCGGCGTAGATCCTGGCGCCCCGCGCGAGGGCGCGGCTGCGCTCCTCGAGGACGAGGACTGCCGCCCCCTCACCCATCACGAAGCCGTCGCGGCTCGCGTCGAAGGGCCGGGATGCACGGGCGGGATCGTCGTTGCGCGTGCTCATCGCGCGGATGACGCTAAATGCCGCGTAGGTGAGCGGCGCCAGCGGCGCCTCTGCGCCACCCGCGAGCATCACATCGGCGCGCCCGTCACGCACGACGTGGAACGCTTCCCCGACCGCGATCGTCCCCGACGCGCAGCTCATCGCGTTCGTGGCGTTGGGGCCGGTGAAGCCGAACTCGATCGCGATGTTGCAGCTCGCGGCGCCGCAGAAGACGGCGAGCGCGAGCGAGGGATCGAGCCCGCGGGGGCCCTCGGCGAGATAGTGTGGCACCTGTGACTCGGCGAACGACACCCCACCCAACGCCGATCCCATCATCGTGCCGACGCGGTCGGGGTCCTCCTTGCGCGCCTCGATCTGCGCGTCCGCGAGCGCCATACGGGCGCTCGTCACGGCGAGCTGGGAGAAGCGATCCAGCCGCTTGGCGCGCTTGGCGTCGAGATGATCCTGCGGCCGGAAATCGGGAATCTCGGCGGCCATGTGGCTGCGGAAGGGTGCTGGATCGAAGCGCGTGAGCGTCCGCACCGCGGAGGTGCGGGCCGCGAGGCCGTTCCACAGGCCATCCGCCGTCGTCCCGATCGGCGTCACGGCGCCAACTCCGGTGATCACGACCCGACGCAAATTGTTCATAACGCTCCTTTGAAGATCAGCCTGTCCAGTTATCGCGGGCCGTTCTCCACTGCCCGTTTGATCCCAGCGAGCGTGCGCGACGCGATTCCGTGGATGAAGAGGGGGCCGATGACGAGATTCGCGGCCAGTCGTCCGACGAGTGGCCAGCGCGGTCCATCCCAGGTGTGGATGACTTCCACCTCGACCTCTCCTTCAGAACCCCCACCAACCTCCACCAACCTCCACGCAACCTGCATTCCGCGCGTGATACCCCGCACGTGGCGATACCGGATTTCGCCGGCGGGACGGTCGATGGTCATCTCAGAGACCCACCACGTCGGGTACTTGAAGAGACCGAAGGGGCGCCACGCGGCCATTTCGACCAGCCCGTCGTCGAGCACCCGGACCCAGCGATAGTGCGGGAGAATCGCCGGCCAGCGCGCGACCGAGCTGGCCGCGGCGAAAACGCGGGTGAAGGGGGCATGAATGCGAAGACGGTCGACGGTGCGCATCACCGGCTGAGGCCTGCGTAGCCTCCTCGATAGTAGAGCAGAGGCCGGCGATCGGTCGCATCGCCGCCGATCACGAGTCCGATGAAGATCGTGTGATCGCCACCCGGCACGGTGTTGTGCTTCTCGCATTCGATGTGGGCCACGACGCCGTCGAGCACCGCGATGCCACGCTCGTTCTCGCGGTAGCTCACGCCCCGGAATCGGTCCCGCTCCGAAGCCGCAAACCGCCGCGACAGCGCCTCCTGGTCGGACGACAGGATGTTGAGGACGAAGTGCGTCTCCTGTTCCATGGCGCTGTGCATCTCGTGGCGGTGTTCGACCGATACCAGCACCAGCGGCGGCTCGAGCGATACCGACGAGAGCGAGTTGGCGGTCATGCCGATGGGCTCGCCGTCCGCGGATCGCGTCGTCAGCACGGTGACGCCCGTCGCGAAACGGCCCAGCAGCTGGCGGAACTGCGGGGGCGCGACGCCGCGCGACGTCACAGGACCAACCCGGCCAGCACGGCGGGGGTCAGTGCGGCGCGGGCGGGAATGCAGTTGCCGGTCGCCCGCACCAGCAGGTCGGCGAGCTCCGGTCGCCGCAGCAGGCGCCCGACGACCCGCTCGATCAGCGCCGGCCAGCCCACGGCGATCCCGATCATGCGCTCGAGCAGCCACTTGCCCGCGAATTCCCGCCGGCGCGCGCGGGCGTACGGCTGCAGGCTGGCGCCGGTGGCGAGCATGTCGAGTATCGCAGCCGCGGCAAGCTCGGCGCCGCGCAATGCGCTGTAGATGCCCTGTCCCGTAAACGGATCGAAGAAGTCGGCCGCATCGCCGACCAGCAACGCGCCGCTCGTGACCGGTCGCCGCGACCAGCGCGCAAAGGGGCCGGTGGCGAGCACGCGCCGGACCATGCGGCGAGGATCGAAGCGCCCCGCCACTCCCGGGAAGCGATTCAGCTCGTCGAAGAATCGCTCGCCGCGGCGCGCCTCGGCGAACGGCACGACCAGCGCAACGGTCGTGACGCCATCCCCGATGGGGCCGAGTCCGACGTAACCCGGTCGTCCCACGTGCATCTCGCCGATGTCGTGCACATCGTGCACGCCGGCGACATGCGCAGTAAACGCGACGCGCTTGGGGCCGATCGCGTGTACCGCGCCGAGCCGTCGTGCGACGACGGAGCGGAGCCCATCCGCGCCCACCACAATCCGTGCGCGATACGCATCCCGCATCCCGCTTCTCGCATCTCGCGCAACCACGCCTGCAACCGCCCCGTCTTCGTAGATCAGCTCCTCGACCTTGATTCCCTCCCGCACTTCCGCGCCGGCGGCTGCGGCGGCGTCGCGGAGAATCGTGTCGAAGCGAGTTCGCGGCAGCGCGAAGCTGAACGTCTCGAAGCGGCCGACGACGCCCGTGCCGCTCGGAGCGACCACCTTCATGCCGGTGAGGCGTGCGGGCGAGGCAGCGGCCACGGCATTCAGCACGTCGGTGCCGAGTCGTGCCAGTACGCCGGTGGATTGCGGGCTCAGGTACTCGGAGCAGGGCTTGTCGCGTGGGAAGCGCGCGCGGTCGAGCAGTAACACCTGCACCCCGGCGCGCGCGAGCTGCAGGGCCGTCGCCGATCCCGCCGGACCGGCGCCGACGACGACGGCATCCCAGCGCAGGGAGCGGGCAGTCATGTCAGAAACCCCGCGCATGCGGCTCCTGTCAGCGTGGCTGCCAGATTCACGGCGTCGTTGTCCATCCACCGGACCTTCCCTTGTACCGTCGCGCCGAGCAGCGAGTCCACCAGCATGCCAGCGACTCCCGCAATGGCGATGGCCGACGCGCTCCGCTGTCCCAAGACGTACGACAGGCCCGCTACGAATCCCGCACCCGCGATTCCCCCCGTGGTGCCCAGCAGCGTCATACCCCCGTCAGTCCCGGGCGGGACGTGAATCCCATTGGTCATGAGGCGCGGCGGTGTGGGTGAATGCCCGCCGATCTCCGTTGCCCATGTATCGGCGGCGGCGGCGGCGATCGCGCCCCCGAACCACGCCCAGCTTCCCGCCAATGCGGCGACTGCCGCCACGCCGCCATTCGCGAGAACCTGTCTATGATTTCGGGGGGGGGAGGTCTTTTTCGATAACAAACTCGATGAGACAAAAAAAGCGAACAGCACCAGCAAGCCTCGCCAACCCAATCCATATGCTATTGCCAGACCGACCGCGAGCGCCGCCGCCGCGCCTCGCCAGGTCAGCCACCTCACTCGCCGAACAGCTCGCGCAAGACGCGCTTCTTCAGCTCGGCCGGCGCTCCCTGCGTGCGGCACCGCGCCCGCAGAAACTTGAGGAACAGCTCCTCGAAATCGTACTGCTCCTCGCACGGCGGGCAGTCCTCGAGATGCGCGCGGATTTCCTGCTCGAGCTCAGGGGTAAGCTCGCGGTCCAGGAACTCATAGAGATGTTCGACGCATTCGCGACAATTCATGCGGGAGTTCCTTTGATGTATCCCATCTCGACAGCGTAATCGTAGAGCTTGCCCTGCAGGAGCTGGCGGGCACGAAACAGCCGTGATTTCACGGTGCCGACCGGAACCTCGAGAATGCCGGCGATCTCCTGGTACGACATCCCTTCGACGTCGCTCAGCACCAGCGTCTCCCGGAACACCTCAGGGAGCTGATCGATCGCGCGGAGGACCTCATCGTCCACGATGCGGTCGAAGAACGCCCCCTGCGGGTCCTCGTCCTGAACCTCCGGGAAGACCGCGTACGGCTCGATCGAGTCCACGTCCACCGTTTCGGGGTGGCGGGTGCGGCGGCGGTATTCATTAATGAAGGCATGCCTCAGAATCGTGAGCATCCACGCCTTCGCATTGGTTCCCTTCTCGTACTGGTCCCAGGCGCGGTACGCCTTCAGCATCGTCTCCTGGACCAGGTCATCGGCGTCGGCGGGGTTCCCCGTGAGGCGGAGGGCCACACGGTAGAGCACGTCGAGGTGGACCAGGGCTTCGCGCTCGAAGCTCGCCCGTTTCTCATCGAGCGGGACGGGGGACGAGGGAGGGGGGACGGGTGGAGACTTGGCCATGGCTGTTCCTGAAGGCTCATGTGGTTCCATGAGTTCCGCAATGGGGGAGGGGATGCTACGTTTCGCGCTGCGTGGTGCACAGCATCGTCCCCCTCGCCGTCCTCGAGGCGGTCAAGAATCTCGACACTCCCGTGGAAGACGGGCTCACGGAGTTCGCTGACGAGCTACTCGTCAAGCGCCTGGGGCTCTCCGCCACAGTCCAAGTGCAGCTGACCGAGTTCGAGCAGCTCGTGCGTAAAGACGCCCGGGTCGAGCCGTCGCACGTGGAAGCGCTGCTGCGGCTCGTGGGACGGCGGCCCGACGCCGATCTCGTGTTTGCCGATGCCGGCCGGCGCGCCGCGCGCCGCGCCGTCAAGCGCATGTTCGTCTTGTCCCGTTTGTTCGGCCGCGCGGCCGCCCGGCGCGCGGCGCGTGCGGTCCTCGGCGCCGAGCTGGGCTGGGAGCAGCGACTGCCGATCGCCCGCGTGACCGATCCAATCGCGATTCAGGCGACGCCGGACGGCGCCGCCTGCGGATTCTATACCGCCGGGCTCGTCGAGCTGCTGCGCCTGCTCGTCGGATACGAGGGCGCGATGCTGCACGTCGCCTGCCGGGCGCGCGGCGGGGCGGCATGCGAGTGGCGCGCCGCCGGCCCAGATCCTCGGCACCAATGAGCCTCCTCCAAAGCTTCGATTTCGCCGCGCTCCGCGAGCTGCTCGGCAAACTGGGCGCCGACGGCTGGCTGTTGTACGACTTTCACGGCATCAATCCCGCCGCGACCCGCGTCCTCGGTATCAACGGCATGGGGACGCGGCGGTTCTTTGTGTTGCTGCCGCGGGCGGGCAAGCCGGTCGCGATCGCGCACCGCATCGAGCTCGCGTCGTTCGACGGATTCCCCGGCGAGGTGCGGCCCTACGCCGCGTGGTCCGAGCTGCATGGCCAGCTGCGCGCGCTCGTCGCCGGCAAGACGGTCGCGATGGAAGTCTCGCCGGCCGACGCGGTGCCGTACCTCGACCGCGTGCCGCACGGGGTCGTCGAGCTGATCGAAGGGTTTGGGGCGCGGGTCGTGTCGTCGGGGACGCTGATCACGCGGTTCGCGGCGCGCTGGTCGGCGAGCGAGCTGGCGGGACATCGGCGCGCGGCCGAGGCGATCGCCGAGATCGCGCACGACACGCTGCGCTGGGCCGGGAGCGAGCTTGCTAGCGGCGCCGAAGTGCGCGAGACGATGCTGCAGTCGCGAGCGATGGAGGCGATCGCCCGCGCCGGGCTAGTCACCGATCATCCGCCGATCGTCGGATTCCAGGCGAACGCCGCCAATCCGCACTACGAGCCGAAGGCCGGCGCCGACCGCCGCCTGGCCGCCGGTGACGTCCTGCTGCTCGATCTCTGGGCGGGTCCCGCGCTCGGCAGTGTGTTCGCCGATCAGACGTGGATGGGGTTCGCCGGACGCGAGCCGAGTGAAGACGTCGCCCGGGTGTGGGAGGCGGTGCGGGGCGCGCGCGACGCGGCTGTCGGATTACTGCGTGATCGGTGGAAGAAGCAAGAAGCGGTGACCGGCGCGGCACTCGACGACGTGGCTCGCGGCGTGATTCGCGCCGCCGGGTTCGGAGACTATTTCGTGCACCGGACCGGGCATTCGATCGACCGCGATCTGCATGGGTCGGGTCCCCATCTCGACAACTTCGAGACGGCGGACGAGCGCACGCTGATTCCCGGCGTCGGCTTTTCGGTCGAGCCGGGCGTCTACCTGACGGGGCGGTTCGGCATTCGCACCGAGATCAACGTGTATCTCGGAGAATCGGGCCCCGAGGTGACGCCGCAGCAGCCGCAGCAGGATCTGTTGCTGGTCTGACGGCCCGGATCACCATCGTCGCCCACACCCCGGCACCCACGGCGGCGTGCGCGCCCTGCAGCGCGCCGGGAAAACCGAGCTGGATCATCGTCGCAGCGATCGCGATCTGCATCACGACGAGCGCCAGCAGTTCCCACGCCCGCCGCTGCCGCGACCGCACGACCCACCACACCAGATACGCCAGCAGCGTGTAGGCGAGTACTCGGTGCGTCCAGTGAATCGCCGCGAGCGGGCCGGCGTGGGGAATGACCTGCCCGTTGCATAACGGGAAGCCGCCGCAGGACGCCATGGCGCCCAGATTCGCCGTCAACGCGCCGAACAATACAGTAATGAAGGTGAGGCCGATGAGGATCCAGGAGCTAGGAGTCGGGATCCAGGGAGGGCACGCGGCGGCGATGAGGCTCCCAAGCAGTAGCATCGCGGTCGCGAGATGCAGAATCACGAGGACTGGAGTCAGTCCCGTCTTTACTGTCACAGCACCGAGCAGGACTTGGATGACGAGCAGCACAACGGCGGTGTACGCGGCGCCCCTGGCTCCCGGCTCCAGACTCCTGGCTCCTCTCCACGCCAGCGCAGCGAGTGCCAATACCAGCACCGAGACCAGCGCAGCTAACAGGCGGTGACTCCATTCGATCACGGTGGGTATGTCGTTGAGGGCGGGAACGAGATGGCCGTTGCAAAGTGGCCAGTGGTCCCCGCAGCCCATCCCCGAGCCGCTGATGCGCACGACAGCGCCGAGGACGATGAGGAGATAGGCGCAGCCGGCGGCAATCCAGGCGAGTGTGACGAAGCGTTTGGGCATGGGCCGTACGATACGCCCCGGAAATGGCTTGTTTCAAGGTGACGGCGCTCTAACAGACGCCCCCTTGCGAGACTCGCGACGCTGCGTCAAAATCCGCTTGATGGTGCAGCACTGGCTGGTCCAACCGGCCGCGCGCAGGAAGGCCGTCACCTCATCGCGCCGCCATGTCGTGGGTCCTGAAAACCGCAGCAGAGGGAGGCAGTCCATGACCGACAATCGTTGGTTCTTTCGTTCCACCCTCATATTCGGGCTTGTCCTGCTCGGACTGGTTCCCGCCGCCCTGCGAGCGCAAGAAGCGCCGACGGTGTCCGGTCAGGTCAAAGCCAGCGTCGGGGGCGCGCCGCTCGTCGGTGCGATTGTGAGCGTCCCCTCCCTCCACCTGAACGCCACCACGGACAACGAAGGCAAATACCGCCTCGTCCTTCCGGCCGGCACGACCGGCGCGGTCACATTGACCGCGCGACGCATCGGTTTCCAGACCCGAACAACGTCGTGTCCTCGCTGCAAGGCAAAGTCGCCGGTGTGCAGGTCACGAATTCAGCGAATCCGTTCGGCTCCGCGCGTATCGTCGTTCGCGGCGCCAGTTCGATTCTCGGGCAGAACCAACCACTAATCGTTGTGGACGGCGTCCCCATCGACAACTCGGCGGCGTCGAACGAAGGCTACGGACCGGGAAGCGCGTACTCCCCGACCACCTCGATGGGCGGGTATGACGTCGGCAACGCGGCGTCCGACCTGAACGCCGACAACATTGCGTCGGTGACTGTCCTGAAGGGCCCGAACGCCGCGGCACTGTACGGCTCCCGGGCCGCGAATGGCGTGATCGTGTACACCACGAAAAACGGCCGGGGCGCACCGCAACAGGGATTCGGTGTGACCGCGAGCTTCGGCGCGACTGCGGAAACGCCATTGCGGCTTCCCGATTATCAGAACCGCTATGGGCAGGGCTTCTACGGCGAGTTCGATTTCGTCGACGGCAACTTCGGCGGCACGAATGACGGCGCCGACGAGAGCTGGGGACCGAAGCTCGACGGCCGGGCGACCGGATGCGTCCGGGTGGCCGGCGATACATCGATCGGTGTCGGGGCCCCCGTTACGTACGACGCCACGCATCCGTGCAATCAGTTCTTTGGGGCCGGTCCCTGGACTGCGCACCCGAACAACGTGCGCGACTTCTGGCAGACCGGTCTCATGGTCAACGCGAACATCGCGGTGGCACGCAGCAGCGACCGCAGCAACGTCCGCCTGTCGGTTGGCCGCACGAACGAAAGCGGCATGTACCCGAACAACACGAACAACCGCACGGACATCGCGCTCTCCGGTGGCACGCAGGTCTCCGATCATTGGAGCGCCGAGGCATCGGTCAATTACATCAATGACGGCATGAAGAACCAGCCGGCGCAGGCGTACGAAGAAATCGATCCCATGCAGAACTTCATCTGGTTCGGACGCCAAGTGGATACCAGGCTGCTGCAGCAAAACCTGTATCGGAATCCGAACGACCCGCTCACGCAGCAGATCTTGAACGGTGTCCCCGGACTGCGCGCCGATGCGCCCATCCAATACAGCTGGAACTACAGCTATCACGCCAACCCATACTGGATGGCGGGAGTCAAAACAACCGACTACTCGCGTAACCGCGGACTCGGCCATGCAGCGGTCACCTATAAGGTGAACGACTGGATCAGCGTGACCGGCCGCACGGGACGTGACTGGTACCAGAACCAGTTCCGCGCGAATTATCCCGTAAACGACATATCGCCGTTCTTTCAGGGCGGACTTTTGGACGTGGGCGAAACGCGGAGCGAGACGAACAACGACTTCTGTTGTCGAACTCCAACGGTCAGCCGTACGCTGCTGTGCTGCAGAACCACAAGAGGGTGAACTCGCTGTACGGCTCGGCGAGCTTCGGTTATCGCGAGTGGCTCACCGTGGACGTCACCGGCCGCAATGACTGGTCGTCCACGCTGCCCAAGGGCGCCAACTCACTCTTCTATCCCTCGCTGGGCGCGGCCTTCATTTTCACCGACGCGTTGAGATTGCAGAGCAGCTGGCTGTCGTACGGCAAGCTACGCGCCAGTTGGACACGCGTGGGCAACGACACCGATCCCTACCAGCTCGCCGCCATCTACGACTGCAATCCGTGGGGTGGGCGGCCGAGCTGCGCCAGTGCGGATCGCTTGCCAAACCCCAACCTCAGACCGGAACAGACGACGGGCGAGGAAATCGGCGCCGATCTCGGGTTCTTCCGGGACAAGCTGATCCTGAACGCGACCGTCTATCAGAAGAGCACGACCAGTCAGATTCTCCCGGTCTCCATCTCGGCCACGACCGGTTATACGCAGAAGGTCGTGAACTCCGGTGAGGTCCGGAACCGCGGGATCGAATTGGCGTTGACGACGACGCCGATCGAGCGGGGAGACTTCCGCTGGAACGTCGTGGCGAACTGGTCCAAGAACAGCAACCGGGTGTTGTCGCTATTCAACGGCGTGTCGCAGATCATTGTCGGGTCGTTTTGGAACGTGAACGTGACGGCCGATGTCGGGCAGCCGTATGGCAACCTGACGGGCTACAAGTGGCAGCGCGATGCACAGGGCCACATCGTCGTCGGCGACGACGGGCTGCCCTATCGCGACGCGTCCCAGGTGGCGCTTGGGAACTACAACCCCGATTGGGTGGGCGGCATCACCAATAGCATCAGCTACAAGCGCTTCAACTTCTCGTTCTCGCTCGACGGGCAGTACGGCGGCCAGGTGTACTCGGTCACGAAATGGTTCGGTCAGTACTCCGGCGTGCTTGCGAACACGGTGGCCGGTCGGGAGCTCGACTGGAACAACCCGGGTTATATCGTGCCGAACGCCGTGTATTCGAACGGCCAGCCCGATACGACCCACGTCCTCGCGCAGGACTATTGGCACAACACGTTCTACGCGCAGGAGCCGGGCATCTTCGATGCCACGTACTTCAAGCTCCGCGAGGCGCGGCTGGCTTACGCGCTGCCGCCTTCGGTGTCGCGGTTCCTCGGTTTCTCGGATGCGACGTTCTCCGTCGTGGGGCGTAACCTGATCCTGTGGGCCAAGCAGCCAACCATCGATCCCGAAACCGCGTTCGATACCGGCAATCGCCAGGGTGTCGAGAACGGCCAGCTGCCGACCGCGCGCAGCATCGGCTTCACCATGTCCGTGCGGCCGTGAGGAGATAGATCACTATGCGATATAAAATCCTGAGCGTCTTCGCCGCCGCGGCCGCGATGGCTGCGTGCGCCGATTTGACGTCGATCAATAGCAACCCGAATGGCCCGCAAGACCTCGATCCGCCCTCGATGCTCGCGAGTGCGCTCGACGCGGTTGGGAGCGGGGTCGATGGTGTCGACGAGCTCAACGTGCGCGGGGCGGGCCTGTGGTCGCAGTACTACTCGGAGATTCAATACCGCGACGAAGACAAGTACATCATGCGGTCCGGGACCTCGGGGGGCTGGGGGTTCTATAGCGGTGCGCTGGAAGACTTCCAGCGTATGATCGCGAAGGGCCAGGCCGCGTCGCACCCGAACTGGACCGCCGTAGGCCGCATCATGAAGTCGTATACGTTCAGCGTGATGACCGACGCGATGGGCGACTTGCCGTACTCAGAGGCGTTGAAATCCGACACCACGCTGCAGCCGGTCTACGACACGCAGCAGGCGATCTATAATGGCCTGTTCGCCGATTTGACCCTGGCGACCACGGAACTCGATGCCGCCGCTGCAGCGCCGCCAGGCGATCCTGTGGGTATCGGCTTCGCCACCGGCGATCTGCTGTACAATGGTGATATGGCCGAGTGGCGGAAGCTCGCCAACTCGCTCCGCCTGCGCCTCGCGATCCATTTGACGAACGTGGATTCGACCAAGGCGGCAGCGGAAGCAGCCGCGGCGGTTACCGGCGGTGTGTTCACCGACAATGCCGACAACGCGATCGTCACGTACCTGGCGGTGGCGCCCAATCAGAACCCGATCTACGAGGACGTACACGTCGGAGGTCGGGACGATTACGGGATGAGCAAGACGTATGTGGACTCACTCATGCACTGGAGCGATCCGCGGTTGTCCGTATTCGCTCAGCTCAACCGCGATACGGATACGGTCGCGATCACCTACCGGGGACTGCCCAACGGTCTGAATGACGGCGAGGGTCCTAAGCTCTTCTACATCTCCCGGATCGGGGCGCTGTGGCGCGAAACACCGAACGCGCCCATGCCGCTGCTCACGTACTCGGAGGTGCTGTTCCTGGAAGCCGAGGCGGCGCAACGTGGCTGGATTCCGGGAAGTGCCGCGACGTTCTACAACAACGCGATCCGGGCGTCCATGGAATTCTACCGTATTCCCGACGCGGCGATCACGGCGTACCTCGCGGACTCGCGCGTGACCTACGTGCCCGATTCCACCGGACTCAAGCAGATCGCGTACCAGAAGTGGGTGTCGTTGTTCATGCAGGGTATGGAGTCGTGGACCGAAGTGCGTCGTACCGGCGTGCCGGCGCTCGTCCCGGGCTGTCGCGCGGTGATGCGGCACATTCCCGAGCGCTTGCCCTATGACGACAACGAGTCGGTCTTGAACGGAACAAACATGACTGCTGCGGTCACCCGCCAAGGATTCGCGGCAAGCAATGACATCGCCAAACCGCTGTGGTTCACCAAGCGGACAACGAGCACCACGTATCCTCCACCCGTCCCCTGTCCGTAAGCGAGTGTTTCGGAATGCAGGAGGCCCCCGGGTCCCCCCCGGGGGCTTCTGTTTCAGGTGCTGTCGGAGGCGGTGTCCGCGCGGGCGAGAAAGATGAGGATCAGGCCGTGCCCGCTGCTCGGATACCCGGGGCGCGACGTCATGCCGAGGGGATAGACCTCGATCCGGCCGGTCTGCGCCGCCTGGATAGTGACCAGCGGGCAGGTGTCGCTCGTCCTCGTGCCATCAACGTAGACGTCGGGGTTATTCGTCCCCTCGACGCTGTCCTTGCCGCGCAGCTCCAGGAAGGGACAGCGCGTGTACTGCGTCCAGCCGGCGATACGCAGTTGGGGCATGGCCTGTCGAATCACATCGAGCACCGTCCGGCTCGGGTCGGCCGACAATGCGCGGCCCTGAATGATCAAACTGCCGGTCGTACCCGATGATAGGGGTCTCCCGCCCGGATCGTTGGAGCGGTCGTACGGCCGTGACGTCTTGCAGCCGAGGGCAAGTGCCGAAAGCCCGATGACGCGCGCGAACACACGGAAATGGGGCATGGGGATTACCTCCAGGTGCGCCGAATTCGACCCTCTCGGGAGTATGCCCCCGGGGCAGGCAGTGTCAAGGTATAATTTGCGAACCTTATGTCCGCACCTCTGATGCCTGCCGACCGCTGGGGCGAGCGCTTGACGCGCCGCCTCGGCCTGTGGAGCGCCGTCGCGGTGCTCGTCGGCTCGACGATCGGGAGCGGGATATTCCGCACACCGGCGAGCGTCGCGCAGCGCATCGACGATGTCCCCCTGTTTCTGCTCGCGTGGGTGGTGGGTGCCGTTGTCGTGCTGTGCGGCGCGCTCACCTACTCGGAGCTGGCGGCGGCCTTCCCGCGCTCGGGCGGGGTGTACGTCTTCGTGCGCGAGTCGTTCGGACGCCTGCCGGCGTTCCTGTTCGCCTGGGCGGAGCTGTGGGTCATCCGGCCGGGCGCCTACGGCGCGATCGGTATCACCGCGTCAGCCTATACGCTCCGTACACTCGGCCTCGATCCCTCGGGCGTCATTTCGACACTCGGCCCGATCGAGATCCGCGCCGAGCAGCTGCTCGGTGCGGGGTACATCATCATCGTGGGCGGCGTGAACTATTTCGGGATCCACCGCGGCGCCGTGCTCCAGAACTTGAGTACGGTCTTCAAGGTCGGCGCGCTGGCGTTGCTGGTGATCGTGGGCTTCGCGTTTGGAAGCGAGGCCGCGAACCTGCCCGCCGGCGGCATGTTCGCGCAGCGCGCGGCGGTGGGGTTGTCGCCGTTCCTGCTCGCGATGGTGGCGATCCTGTGGGCCTACGATGGCTGGGCCGATCTCGCGTTCGTCGGCGGTGAGGTGGTGAACCCGCAGAAGATCCTGCCGCGCGCGCTGCTCATCGGGACGGGCACGGTCGTGGTGCTCTACCTGAGCGCCAACCTCGTGTACCTCTACCTCATTCCCATCGAGCAGATGAAGCACGCGGAGCTGGTGGCGGCGGATGTAGCGAAGCTCGTCATCGGCCCCGCGGGTGTCGTGGTCGTATCGGCGGCGATCGCGGTGAGCACGTTCGGGACGTTGAACGGCTCGATGATGACCGCGCCGCGGATCTTCTTCGCCGCGGCCGAGGACAACCTGTTCCCCCGGGTGATCGCGCGGGTCGATCCCCGGAATCACGCGCCGACGGCCGCCGTGGTGCTGATGACGGTGATGGGAGTGATCTTCATTCTGGTGCGGACGTTCACCGCGCTCGCCGACCAGTTCATCATCGGCATCTGGCCGTTCTATGCGCTGGCGGTCGCGGGCGTGTTCGTGCTGCGGCGCACCAGGCCGGGACTCGAGCGCCCCTACCGGACGTGGGGCTATCCGCTCGTGCCGCTCGTGTTTCTCGTCGCCGCGCTCTTCCTGCTCGGCAATTATCTCGTCCGTGAGACGGCCAGCTTCGCGGTCGATATCGGAATCATTCTGAGCGGCGTCCCGGCCTACATCCTGTGGGAACAGTTCCGCCGCCGGCGAGGCGTATCCATCGGCTAAAACAACAGCAGGGCGCCCCAAAAAACGTAGGGGCGCAGCATGCTGCGCCCCTACCGTTTTCCTCCTCGCATCAACCGTCCGACCGTCCGACCGTCCGACCGTCAGACAGTCAGACCGTCCGACCCTTACCAGTTGAACATGTATCGCACGCCGAGCTGCATCCGCCAGACGTCGAGCGTGCTGACGTTCTTCTGGAACGAATGAGAAATCAAACTATGACCAACGTTTGCTAGCGTGTACGTTGGTGCACCGAAGGCGTCGACCCCGGTCGAGGTCAGCGGCCGCGTTGTCACAAACCCTTGTGAGACACCCCAGTCGCTATTGAGCAAGTTGGAAAAGTTGAAAATGTCCAAACGAATCTGAAGACTGTTCCCCTTGCCGCCGATATCCCGGCTCACATCCTGTGAGACACTGAGATCCGCGCGAGCGACCATCGGCAGAAATATGGCGTTGCGCCTCGCGTACTCGCCCCGATGGTTCTTGAGGTAGGGGTCTTGGTTAATGAACGCGTCCCACGCGGCCACCTGCTCCGCGGGCGTCCACACAGCCGTGTCCGCCGGGGCGGAGCTGAATCGCACGAACTTCCTGACAAAGTTCATCTCGCCCGTGTTGCGCGGGATGTAAATCAAATCATTGCCCGACGCTCCATCCCCATTCATGTCGCCGTTGTAGGCGTAGCTGCCGTTGCCGATGCTGCGATCCTCGAAGTACACGCTGATGCTCGTCGGCCCGATGCGGAGGAAATCGCGCGAATAGCTCACGGCGGCGAAGACCCGGTGGCCCGGGGAGAATTGCGAGTACCCGGCTACCGGATTGTTTGGGTCGATCGCGATCGGGTTGCCGGACCATGAGCCCGACGCGATCGAGCCGGGATCTACGGTGTTCTTGCTCCTGCCATAGCTATACCCGACCTTCGCGAACAGGCCGTCTGTAAATGGACGCTCGAGCGAAACAGCGAAGTTCCACGAGTGCCCGATTCCCTGGTTCGTCAATACAGTCGCGTCGCTGACATTCTGATAAATGCGACTCGGGATACACCCAGGCGTCGAGCAAACCCAACGCGGACGCCCGTCGGGTCCTGCAAACGAGCTTTGCGGTGCCGGCAAATTGGCATTGATGTACGCAATGCCGTTTACGTCCTTCGAGTAGAGATACTCGGCCGTGCCCGTCAGGTCCCAGGGCAGCTTCTGGTCGATTGCGAGATTACTGCGCCAGAGCTGCGGGAACTTGAAGTTGGGATCGGTGAGCGCAAGGTTGAAGTTGGTCGCCGGTCCGCCCTTGATCAGAGAATCGGCCGGCTTGTAATGATTCGGATCAGGATTGAAGGGATACGCCGTGGTATTGGGCGCCGAGATGAAACCGGTCAGCACCCCCGTGTTCCCGATCTGGTTCGAGATCCACACATACGCGGGACGGCCGGTGAATATGCCGGTGCCGCCGCGAATCTGCGTGTTGTGCTGGCCGCCCACATCGTAGTTGAAGCCTACACGTGGCGAGAACAGCGGGTTGACTCCCGGAAGTGCGCCGCTGTTGTAGTGAATCGGCGCGCCGGTCGCATCGCGGAACGTCATCGTGTCCGCCACGCGGTTGTCGTACGCGGTGTTCTTGAATTTCGGCAAATCGACGCGCAATCCGCCGGTGATCGTGAGATTGGGACCGGGCTTCCATTCATCCTGCAGGTACGCGCCAGCATACAGAACATCGAGCGGCTGGACCGGCTCCGTCTGCCCGGGGATGTTCGAGTAGCGGTACTGAAACAGCCGCATCGTGACCGGCGACGTCGTGCGTGCCGGATTCGCGAGGAAGCTATCGGCGGCGGCGTAGAAGTCCCCGAGCGAATTGAAGACGTAAATACTTTGCGCGCCTTGGAAGAACACGTTCGTCGAGTGATACTTCTCCACGCTCACCCCGAACGTCACCGAATGTTTCGGCAGATAGAAGGTAAAGTTGTCCTGCAATTGATAGCTATGGTAGAACAGCTTGTTCTTCGGAGTAAACGGCTCGAACCCGAATGTGGTGTAGCTCCGGCCGCCCTGAAGAATCTCAACTTCAGGGAAGTACGGCCCGTCGACATTCTTCCGGCTCTCGTTGCTGGTGTTGTATCCGAGGATCAGGTTGTTGGACTTGTTCCCCAGCGTCGAGTTCCATTCGCCGACGACC
>QHUE01000152.1 GCA_003221825.1 Gemmatimonadota bacterium | reverse complement strand
CGGAATTGCGCGGCAAAGGGATCGACGGAATGCTGTACGACTGGGTCTGGCAGGCCTGCGTCAAACACGGCATGCCGAATGGCGAAGGCGGGTGGATCTTGGAAGACAACGGGCCGATGACCAAGGCCTCGCTGCAGCTTGGATTCCACGTCTCCAAGACCTACCGGGTTTACGACAAGCCGCTGTGAACGTATTTGTGACCGGTGGCACCGGCTTCGTCGGTGCTCACCTGGTCAAGGCGCTGCGCGCGCGCGGTGATGCCGTCGCCGCGCTGGTGCGGCGCCCGGCGCTGGCCGCCGAGCTCGGCTGGGGGTCCGACGTTCGGCTCGTGTCCGGCGATCTCGACCATGAGGCCGCGCTCCGGGAAGGCTGCACGGGCGCCGAGCTGGTCTTTCATGTCGCAGGAAAAATCGTGGCCAGGAGTCCCGCGGAGTTCATGGCGACCAACCGCGACGGCACGGCCAATGTGCTGGAAGCGGCGCGGGACGCCGGCGTGCGACGCTTCGTGCACATCTCGTCCCTCGCCGTCGCCGGTCCCACGACGCCGGGCTACCCGATCGCCGAGGAGCGGCCGCCCGCTCCCATCACCGATTACGGACGCTCGAAACTCGCGGCGGAGCTGCTCGTGCGCGCGATGCCGATGGAATGGACGATCGTGCGGCCGCCGGTGGTGTACGGAGAGTGGGACCGCGGGACGCTTACGGTGTTTCGGCTGGCCCAGCGCGGTGTGGTCCCCGTGTTCGGTGACGGATCGCAGGAACTGTCAGTCATTCATGCCGAGGATCTCGCACGGGCGTTGATCGCCGCCGCGGTGACCGAGGCGACAGCGCGGCGCGTCTATTTCGCGACGCATCCGGTACCCATCACGAGCCGCGACTTCGTGCGTCGCGTCGGGGACGCGGTCGGTACCCATCCGCGCATCATCCCCATGCCTCCGTTCGTCGTGCGCGGCGTGCTCTGGGCGACAGGCACCCTTGCGCATCTGGCAGGCCGCGCCACCTTGCTGTCGGCCGATAAAGGGAACGAGTACCTGGCGCCGGCGTGGACCTGCCGAGGCGACGCCCTGACGCGAGACACCGGTTGGCACGCGGAGATCGAGCTCGAAACCGGACTGCGCCGGGCTGCGAATTGGTATCGGGAGGTGGGATGGCTGTGAAGACGCTGTGGCGTGGGTTTACAGCGATCGATATCGCGACGGCGGCCTACGTCGTCGTCTGAGCGCCGGCTTCCAGAACGATCTGCTCATCCAGCGGCTCGAGACGTGGGTCTTCGGCTCGCAGATCTCGTATCGGTGGATTCGCGAGTCACCCAATGCCGTGCTGTCGTGGTTTCTGCACGCCTGCTACCTCGCCTATTACCCGATCCTCTACGCGTCGCCCTTCGCGCTCTGGATGGTAGGCCGCCGCGACGCGTCGCGCCACACGATCTTCGCCGTCATGGCGACCTTCTACCTCTGTTACGTGGTCTTCCTCTTCTTCCCGGTTGCGGGACCGCGCTATGCATTCGACGGCGCGCACAACATCGCGACCGAAGTCGGCCCGGCGCGCTTCGCCGCCTGGCTGCTGGATCGGGGAGACTCCTGGGGCGCGGCGTTCCCGTCATCGCACGTCGCGGCGTCCGTCGTCGCCACCGGCATGGCGCTGCGCTATTGGCGCGCCCTCGGGCTCGTGCTCCTACCCCTCACCGCCGGGCTCATTCTGGCCGTGGTGTATGGACAATTCCATTACGCGGTGGACGCGCTGGCCGGGTTGATGGTGGCCGCGCTGATGCTCGGGATCATGCAGACCGCTGAGGCGACCGCGCCGCGGCGCGTGCCCGTCGGCGATTACGGAGTGGAGTCCGGCAGTAGCGTCTAATGGTCCATGTGCATGTGGGACACCGGCATGCTCACCGCCGGTTTCCCCACGGGTCCCATGAAGTGCCGCAGGTCCCGCTGATATAGCGAATCGCTCGTCGCGGCCGCCGGCCACACCGCCGTGCGATCGGGCATGAAGAGACCACCCACCACGCCCATCCCCCCGTTGGGAATCACATGTCCCGTGGGGTTCTCATAGATCACACGCACGCGGTAACGGTGCGTCGGCGTGATGCGCAGACCGAGCCTGGTGACACCATAGAGTGCCGTGATGGGCACGGCGCTGGGCTCCCCGAGCGGCGCCGGTGCGGGCTCTCCATGCCACAGCCGTTTGCCGGTCGTCGCATCCCAGAATTCGATCGTGCGGCCGTACTGGTGCATGTGCCCGCCGATGACGACCAGCTTGCCGTCCACCGCCGGGCTCCCCTCATAGAAGCGCTCGCTGCGGCCGGGCGGCAGGTCAAATGACTTGTCGCCCACCGGAAACGCGACGTCGAGCTGCCACGGCATCACGGAAAACAGCGGCCACGGCCGATGCTCGGGCACGTAGCTCAGGATCAGCCGGACCCGGACGCCGCGATATCCCACCGCCGTAGGATTGTGGATCATGGCATTCGCGAGAATGCGCTCGCCGGCGCGAACGCGCGTGCCAAACAACAGCCAGGGAAAGCGGATTTCGCCCGTTTCCCTACCCGACGCCAGAATGCGCCGTGAAATCGGCAGGAACAGCTCGCGCTCGCCCGGATCCATCACATTCATGTGATGCAGCAGCTCCGTGGGCAGCTTGCGGCCGGTCTCGTCGATCAGCTCCGCGTGGAGCGCGTAGACCGATCCGTTTACCGGGAACTCCCCGACCGACGCCGGCTCATCCACGACGGTGCCCGCCGGCAAGTCAACCGGCGGCAGCTCCAGCAACAGCTCATTGCGACGGGCGGTCGGCGTGATGGTGGTGCGCTCGAGGTCGCTCCAATCGCCGGTTGGAGCGGGCGGCGGCACGGGGACGGCGCTCGCGGCGTACACAGCGGCGGCCAGACGGAGCGCGGCTACGACCACGAAGACACGTGGAGGCATCGGTTCCCTCACCGAACCAACGGTTCCGGCACTGTAGCGAGTTTGGAAAAGGGAACGCCATCGAGAACGAGATCGGATGGGGCGGTGATGTCGAGGCGCTCCAATATCGTCGGCATCAGATCTACTGTACGGATGGCCGCGTGCGGAAGAACCACGCTGGCGGCGATGGGCACCTCCATATGTTCCGCTATGAGACTGCCGTGTCCCGCCCGGTGTTCGGGGACTTCCCACGGACCCCGGAAATCGGTGCCCCGCGCCGCCGCCAGGACGAGATCGCCCGCTCGGACGGTCTGAAACAGCTGCAACAGTTGGCGGGGGGCGTCCGGCACGGCGGTCTCCCGGGTGCGTGAGAGAAGGTCGCGGTCATCGAGTTCAACGTAGCCGCCCAGCCCCAATGGATCGCCCGTCTCGGGCTGGTAGCGAATCAAGCCCAACGCCTCAGTTAACCGCGCGCGGGCGTTGCGGGTTCGGACGACCACACCGCCGGCGTCGCCTCCCCCCCGGCAGGCCGCGAGCTGCACCGCCGGCAATGCCAGCAGGCGCTCCAGGATCGCCGCGGGGATCTCGGGCTCGGTCAGCGGCCGCTCGCGACCCGAGCGCGGATCGAAATAGAGCTGAACGCTGGCGTTCCCCGACACCATCGTCGCGACGCGGGCGCCCCGGCGCCACACATGCACGGGGTGTCGCAACGTGCGGACGCCACTCGCCTCGAGGAGCGTCGCCGTGTCGGAATGCTCGCGCATCGCCGTCATGCCGTGGTCGGACACGACGAAGAATTCCGGCAGCTCACCGCCCCGCTGTTGGACGCGCGCGACGAAAGCGCCCAGCGCGCGATCGACCAGCCGATAGCTCTCGAGTACCGCCGGATGCCGCGGGTCTTTGAGGTGCGAGATCCCATCGACACCGGGGAAGACGACGAAGAGGAAGCGCCACGGTTCCAGGGCGGCGTCCAACCAGGCGCGCGCCACGGCCCGATCGAGTGCCGGATAGGTCCCGAGGTAGTGTGCCGCGGCCCCCAGGACGGCCCGCCTGACCGCGATGCGATTGCCCCTCGGACCCAGGCCCCGGGTGAGCGGCGTGCAGATCGCGATGCTCTGCGGGACGAGGTCGAACAGCGATGGCGCGGGCGTGATGTCGCCGTTCAACCAGCCGCCCTGAACCCCGCAGTAGCTGCGCGCGGCGCGCCATTGCTCCCGCCAGCCGCCCGCGGCACCGCGACGATCGAGCCAGCGAATCCCGGGAATGCCCACGCTCCCGGGATACCGCCCGAACAGGAACGGGATGTACGCGACGCCCGTGGTCGAGGGGAACACCGTCGTGCCGGTCGTGAGTCCGCCCCGCTCGATGACCCAGCGAGACAGATTCGGAAGGTCACCACGACCGAGCAGCTCCCGCAGCACATCGACGCGGGCGCCATCAATGAGCACCAGAACCGCTCTCATCCTGTCGACGAATGTAAGACAAGAAAGCGGCCCCGGCATCCACCGGGGCCGCTCACTTTCGTCGTCGACAACACGACTACTCGACCTTGATGGCGATCTTCATGCCAAGGGTCAGGTGCGGCGTGCAATAGCCCTTGTAGGTCCCCTTGGGGGCGTTGGCGAACGACACCTCGTACGTCTCGTTCGGCTGCGTCAGGAACGGCCCCGAAAGGTTGTCGACGGTGTTCTTCATGCCCGCGGTGAGTGCGGCCGCGCCGCCCGCCGGAACCGAATCCGACCAGAACGTGATGTTGTGTGGGCCGCCCGCGACATTCGTAAAGCGCACCGTCGCGCCGGCAGGGATCGTGATCGAGCTCGGCTCGAAGCCGGCGCGGGTGCTGCCGTTACCGGTCATTTTCACTTCGACGACGGGACCGCTCGGTGCCGCGGCGCCTGCGGGCGCTGCGGGCGGCGCACTCGGCGTTTGGCTCTGGTTCTGCTCGCCCTTTGAACAGGCGAGTGCGCCGATGGCAACGACGGTCGTGAGCAAAGCGAAGCGCATTGCGGGAGTCCTCCGGACGGGGGCGAGGTAGGGCCTGGTGTGGCTGCTGAGATCGCTTGTGAACTGTTTCACAATAGCGGTCAATATAGAAGGGGGACCCCAAAACGGGAGCCCTCCAAAAACAGGGGAATCCCCTAAGCATTGCGTTTCCGATCGTAACTTCAATATTGGGGCGCCTTTTTCCCACCCCCTTCAACGTTGGAGGAGTTCCGTGCAACGGACGTTTGCGATGCTCGTACTCATAGCCAGCGCGGCGACAACGGCCCGGGCTCAGAGCTGGCATTCCGAATTCGGAATCCAGAGCGGCTATTCCCGCATCAAAGCGGCCGGGACGAATGCCCCGGATCACATCGACCTCTTTGGCGTTCCCGGCTTCAACCTGCCCGGCGTACTGCCCGGAGGCGCGTCGTTGTTCGCGATCCTGCCGTGGAAGAACAAGATCGCGTTTGAAACCTCAGTCAGCGCCCTCCAAGGCAATGCACTCGGCATTTTGGGCGACGCCACGTTCTTCAATCTTGGCGTCCGCGGCGATTACGCCATCACGCCCAAGGTCTATGCGGCCGCCGGCGGAGCGGTCAATTGGGTGGAAACCGGTGGCCAGCACGAGACGCAACTCGGCCTCGTCGCGGCAGCGGGGTATCGCTTTGGTTTCGTTCGCGGCTTGCGCGGCCGGGTTGAGGCCAGCGCGCGGTTCTACGGGAAGTCCAACCTGCTTTCGCCGGTCGACGTCTATGCCCTGGAGTTCGGCGTATCGAAGCAGCTTGGGGCAGGCGCGCGCACGAGCGCGCCGGCGCGCGCGTCCACGCGCGCGTGGCAGCCGATGCTCGGCGTGCAGGGCGGCTACACTCGCTCACATAGCGTCGGCGGCGGTGCGGACTTGACCGCGGTATCAGTTCCAGGCCTTGGCGGTGCGGTCACGGTCCTCGGGACGCCGGCAGGGCCACCGATCCTGTTCGCGATCCTTCCCATCGGACGCAAGATCGCGGTCGAGCCCGGGCTGGACATCTCTCGGATCCAGACGTCAGGCACAACCAGCTTTGGCGGCAACACGTCCGCGCGGTTGGACTATGCCGTCTCTGGAGGCTGGTATGCGGCCGCAGGCGGCAACCTCGTGTACATCAAGACGACCGGTTCAAGCAGCGAGACGGTGACGGGAATGAACCTCGCCTGGGGATACCGCTTCCCGTTTAGCAGTGGGCTGGGCGGCCGGTTCGAAATCGACTACACGATGATGAGGAAGAACGACAATCTCTTCTTACCGCCCACGAATACGCTGGGACTCCAATTCGGCGCGACAATGCCGTTGAGATAACAACACCGTTCCTGTTCGATGCGCGGCCCCCGGCACCGGGGGCCGTTGCGTTTTCGGCCGGGCGGGACGACACTACCGCCATGCCGGACTCTTCCCTGCCCCAGATTCCGCCGCAGGAGCTCGCGGAGCGGCTCGATCGCGGGGAGGCGCTCCAGATACTCGACGTGCGGGCGCCCGATAAAGTCGCACGCGGCCACATCGTCCTCGGGTCCGAGCTCGACTTTCATGCCCATCCGAACTCCAAGCTCTTCGCGCTGCCCGACCTCGGCACACTCCACCTCGATACCACTCGACCGGTCGCCGTCGTCTGCGGTCATGGCAACTCGAGCAAGCAAGCCACGGCGTTTCTGCGTGAGCGCGGCTACGAGGCGTATTCGGTCATCGGCGGGATGGCCGCCTGGGAAACGGTGTACGTCGCGCGCCGGCTGTCGCCCACGCCTTCCCTGTCGCACGTGGTACAGCTCGATCGCGTCGGAAAAGGGGCGCTGAGTTATGTGCTCGTGAGTGACGGTGACGCCGTCGTCGTCGATCCCGGCAGGCACCTGGAACGCTACGACGCGCTGCTGGCGGAGCTGGGCGCGACACCCGCCGCGGTGGTCGACACGCACATTCATGCCGACTACGTCAGCGGCGCACGCGCGGCAGCCGCCCGCTGGCAGGTGCCGTACTTCCTGCATCCCGAGGACGCCGTTTCTCCCTATGATCAGACGCCGGGCAAACTCACCTACCAGGCGCTGAGTGATGGCGACACGATCGCGTTTGGGCGTGCCACGCTGCGCGCCGCCCACGTCCCTGGCCATACCCTCGGCAGCGTGGCGTTGCTGGCCGACGAGGGCCTCGTGCTCACGGGCGATTTCCTGTTCGTGAAATCCGTGGGGCGGCCCGATCTCGCCGGACAGACGGAGTCGTGGACCAAGCTCCTCTGGCACTCCCTGGAGCACGCGCGACAGTCATGGCCGGGCGATCTGCAGGTGCTCCCGGCTCATTATGGGAGCGAGTCCGAGCGGCGTGCCGACCGCGCAATTGCAGCGCGCTTCGATGTGATCAGCGCCACAAATGGCGCTGCCGCGATCCAGGACGAACGACAGTTCCTGCAGTGGGTCAAAGATCACGTCACGACGTTTCCCGACGCGTACCGCACAATTAAGGAAGCAAACCTCGGCCTCGTCAGGCTCACGGAGCCCGACATCGACATCCTGGAGTCCGGCCCCAATCAGTGCGCCGTAGGCTA
>QHUE01000151.1 GCA_003221825.1 Gemmatimonadota bacterium | reverse complement strand
GACGATGACGACGAGGAAGATCTGCCAGCTGACGCCGATCGCCGCGTTGGCCTGGTAGCCCACCAGGTTACCGACCAGGACGTGATCCACGATCCCCTGTAGGCCGCCGATCGCGTTGGTGAGCATCGTCGGCCACGCGATTTTCCAGACGGCGGCGCGCAGCGGTCCCGCGACGATCGAGCGATCGTAGCGTGAGGCGGTTTCCGTCACTCAGCTGACCGGAATCGTGCTACGGCGTCGGGCGAGCAGTGCGTCGAGGCTCCACGGCCCTGCCCCGGCTGCTGAGAAATAGAGGAAGGTGAAGCAGTAGAAGATGGCCGGCGCTCCCTGATTCAAGACCGGCCAGAAGCCGTTCGGGGCGTGACCGATGAAGTATGCAAACGCCATTTCGCCGGAGAGAATGAACGCCACGGGACGCGTCAACAGGCCCAGGAAGAAGAGTGTGCCCCCGACGACCTCGATGACCCCCGCGAACCACACCAGCGACCCCACCGGCGCCGTGCCGCCGCCCGGCAGGATCGCGGCCGGGAAGGCGAACCACTTTGCCGAACCCACTTGGAAGTACAGGAAGGCGACGACGATTCTGAGAATGCTCCGCAGTTGCGGCGCCCACTCCTTTTTCACAAAGCCTCCCGTTTTTTGATCAGTAATTCGCGCTCACGAACGTTCTCGGTCAGCTCCGCAGCCCGCGCAAGCTCGGCGCGCGCTTCCTCGAAACGGCCGAGTTTGGCGAGGAGATCCCCGCGCACGCTCGGCAAAAGATGATAACCCGCCAGCGCCGGATCCGTCGTCAGCGAATCAACAACTTCGAGACCTGCCGCCGGGCCGAACGCCATCCCGAGCGCCACTGCCCGGTTCAACTCGACCACCGGCGACGGCAGCAGCTGCGCCAGGCCGTCGTACAACGCGACGATGCGGGTCCAGTCAGTCTCCTCCGGTGTACGCGCGCGCGCGTGGCACGCCGCGATCGCGGCCTGCAGGGTGTACGGTCCGTACGCCCCGCCCAGCGCCTCCGCGCGCTCCAGCGCCCCGAGCCCGCGCCTGATGAGGAGGTGATCCCACCGGCCGCGGTCCTGGTCCAGCAGGAGAATCGGCTCACCCGCCGGCCCCACGCGCGCGCGGATGCGCGATCCCTGGATCTCCATGAGCGCGACGAGCCCATGCACTTCGGCCTCCCCGGGCGCCAGCTCGGCGAGAATACGGCCCAGACGGAGCGCATCCTCGCACAGCGCCGGCCGCACCCACTCGTCGCCCGCGGTCGCCGAGTATCCCTCGTTGAAGATGAGATAGATGACCTCGAGCACCGACTCGAGCCGCTGCGCCAGCTCGGCCCCGGGCGGGACCTCGAAGGGCACGCGCGCCGCCGCGAGCGTGCGCTTGGCGCGGACGATCCGCTGCTGAATCGTCGCCTTCGGAACCAGGAATGCGCGCGCGATTTCGTCGGTCGTGAGCCCGCCGAGCAACCGCAACGTGAGCGCGACACGCGCCTCGGTCGTCAGGACCGGGTGACAGGCCGTGAAGATCAGGCTCAGCAAATCGTCGCCCACGTGATCGTCGATCGCCGCCGCGAGTGCGGACTCCGGACTGATCTGCCGCTCGTCGAGCTCGCGCCCTAGATGCTCATGCTTGCGGCCCTGCATCTTCTGGCGGCGCAGCTGATCGATGGCCCGATGTTTGGCGGTCGCCATGAGCCAGGCACCGGGATTGTCCGGCACGCCCGACTCGGGCCACTGCTCGAGCGCCGAGACCAGCGCGTCCTGCGCCAGGTCTTCCGCCAGGCCCACGTCGCCCACGATCCGGGCGAGGCCGGCGATAAGTCTGGCGGATTCGATCCGCCAGACTGCATCGATGGCCTCAGCAGCCGTTCGAGGGGTCATCCATCATCTGCCGGAGTTCCACTTCCAGCTCCTGGGGCCAGAGTCCGATGTGCGCCTCCAGGAACGCCCGAGTCCATTCGATCGCTTCGTTTTTCGATGCGACGTCGTAGATCGCGTAGCCGCCGATGACTTCCTTCGCCTCGGTGAAGGGGCCGTCGGTGACGGTAATCTTGCCGTTGGCGAGCCGGGCGCGCGCGCCCAATGCCGTCGGCGCAAGACCACCCATCCCAACCATGACGCCTTGCTTGGCGGCGTCCGCTCCCAGCTTCATGATCTTCTCGATGAGCGCCGGCGACGGGTGCGCGCCGGTCTCGCGGGTCTTCACAATCGTCATGAATCGCATGGTCATTTCCCCGAGCGTTGCTTGTGTTTTGCGATTGCGGCCCGGTGCTGCTCCTCCTGCTTGCGCAGCTCGGGCGTGAATTCGGCGCCGAAATCCTCCGCCTCGAACACCTGGCGGATCTCCACCTCTTCGCCGTCCCCGAACGGCGCGCGCTTGAGCCATTCGATCGCCTCGTCCTTCGACCGCACCTGCCACAGCCAGAAGCCGGCGATCAGCTCCTTGCTCTCTGTAAACGGCCCGTCGCGCACGATGCGTTGCTTGCCCGAGAATTTGACCCGCACCCCTTTCGAGCTGGCCTGCAGTCCTTCGCCCGCCAGCATGACCCCAGCCTTCACCAGCTCGTCGTTGAACTTCCCCATCGCCTCGAGGATCTTCCGATCCGGCAGGACGCCCGCCTCGGAGTCCTGGTTGGCTTTCACGATCACCATGAATCGCATGGCCGACTCTCTTTCTTGATTGGGTTCCAGTCTGTTTCGTCAGCTCCACTAAGCGTCGAACGAACCCTGGCGAAATCGACATATTTGAATCTCATTGTGGTAGCCCTATTTACGGCCTTGAGGAGCCGATATGTGCCGGAACATCAAGACGCTCGCCAACTTCGAGCCGCCCGCGACCGACGACGAGATTCGTTCGTCGGCGCTGCAATTCGTGCGCAAGCTCAGCGGCGCAACGCACCCCTCGCACGCGAATGAGGCGGCATTCAACGCCGCCGTGGATGACGTGACCATGATCGCGCGACGACTGATCCATTCATTGACGACCAAGGCCCCACCCCGCAATCGCGAGGAGGAGGCTCGCAAGGCTCGGGAACGCGCCGCGAAGCGATTTGGCTGAGACCGCCTGTACTTCATGAACGAACACTTCTATGTTTCTGGCCCGCCCTGGTGGTGGAACTGGTAGACACGCTGTCTTGAGGGGGCAGTGCCGCAAGGCGTCTCGGTTCGAATCCGAGCCAGGGCATGGCGTGACGCGGGTCTCGTTACAGCAGTGACGTCGGGCTGCTCGCGCAAACTCGCGCGGTGTATAGCTTTTCGGCATGGAGCTATGGGTCGCGTTCGGGTTCGGTGCGGCGGTCGGCGCGCTGATCGGTTACCTGCTAGGCCGTCAGAAGCAGGTTCCGGAGCCGGCACGTGCGCGTCCCGCGCCCCCTTCCCCACCTCCACCATCGTCGAGATCCTCCAGCCCGGCCTCAACGGACGTTAAGCATGTTGTTCTCGACGAAGGCTCCGCCAACGTTCTCAACGCCCTGAACAACCGCCTCGCCGCGATCGGCGCCCTCGCCGATCTGCTCCACGGCAGTCCCCTCGATCCGGAACGCGCGCGCGCACTCGTGTTGTTGCACGGCGAGGTGCGCCGCGCCGCCGAGATCACGAGCCATTTCCTGGAGCTCGCCGCCCATCCGGCCGGCGCCGCGGAGCCGTGTGATGCGGCCGTCGTGATCAACGGCGTCCTGGCGGAGCGCGAATCGACGTTCCGCGAGCTCGGCGTCAAGATCGTCCGATCGGTCCCGAATGACCTGCCGATGGTCGCCTGCCCGATGGCACAGCTCACGGAAATGCTGACGAAGCTGCTCGACTTCTCGCTGCGTCGCCTGCGCGCGGCACAGCCACCGCGCGAGCTGCGGATCGAGGCGATCGCGACCGGACCGTCGGTCGTGGCGTCGCTCTGGGATTCCGGGTCGCCTCTGGCCGTAGAAGCCGAGCAGCGGCTCACCTCGCCGTTCCGATTTACGCAGACCGGCGGCGGCGGAGAGGTCGAGTTCGCGCTCGCCCGCGCACTCGCGCAGTCGGCCGGCGGCAACATGCGGCTCAGGCCGCGCCGGCAGCACGGGTGCCGAGGTCGTCCTGACGTTGCCGCGCAGCGTGCTGGGCGGGCAGACGCCGCTGTCGACCCCGCCGGAGAGCTTGTTCGACGCCATCGTCACGGACCTGCAGATGCCGCGGTTGGGCGGCCGCGCGATGTACGAGCAGCTCGTCAACAACCGGCCGCTCGTCGCCAAGAAGTTCGTGTTCGTCACGGGCGATCAGGCGCGCGGCGAGACGCGGGCGTTTCTCGAGAGCTGCGGGCAACCCTCGGTGACGAAGCCTTACGATCTGGGTGATTTAATCAACGCCATCGGAACCGTATCAAGGAAGAGATAGCCTACCTGTTGCGTCTGTGGCGTCTGCTGCGTCTGTTGGATCTATCAGTTTGGAGCGTGAACACGGGGTCCGCCGTACTCACGGTCGCCACCAATGCCCGGACCCGCCAGCTCGAGCCCGCCGCGGTCGTTATTGATCCGCGCAATGAACTGACGAACTGACCCCGGGAACGGCGCGGTGCGGCCATTCTTGCCGAACGGATCGGTATACCAGACCTCGGGGCCGCCGGCGTTATCGATGAAGTTCGCATTGATGTCCACGAGCCGATCCGTGCCATCGAAGACCGACCGCGGATCGTCGAATGTGATGCCCAGGATCGTTCCGTTGCTCGTTGACCTGGCGCATGCCCCGCCCCGTGCCTGATTTCCCGCCGGCGTGACTTCGTAGCACACATCGATCGGCCGGCCAACGATGCCCGGCAGGGCCGGATCGTAGAAGCGGCTCGGCAGCGCAACCTGGAAATAGGGGTTGAAGAAGGCGAGGGTGTGCCCGTCTTCGCGGCGCACGGCGTTCGAGGTCTGCCAGCTCTCGTGCAACGCGCCGAAGTTGGAGAACTGTCCGGCAGGGACGAGGATTTCATTGTCCACGCACGTGCGATCGGGAATGATCCGCACCCCGCCGCCGTCGGGCGAGTTCGCGGGCGTCGCCGGCCCGACGACAACGGTGGTGCCGTCGCAGCTGCGCTCGAATTGGCCGGGCGTGCCGATCGCCGCCAGCATCGTGATGTGCATCTCGGTGCCGTCGGTGCAGCGGACATGATAGACCAGCTCGTGCAGATTGTTGGTGAAGGCGTCTTTCGAGTGGGTGCCCTGGTGCAGCTTCACGAGGACATCGCATCGCACGTCGAACAGCGCATCCGCGGCGTCGCTGCCGAAATGCATGGGGACGTCGTTCTGCCATTCGACTTTATGCCCGAAGTGATCCTCGTGCCTGGTCGTCAGCGGATCGTACACGTCGAGCTGTTCGTTCGCGTAGCCGAACGGAATGGGCCCGACCTCGCGGTACAGCGCCGAGCCGCGCGGATCGCGGCCGTGATCGTGCCCGAAGGAGCAACCCGTGACCGGGTCGATCGGCGGATGCCAGGTGGGATATAGCTTGTGATCGGGCCCGACGACCGAGTACGCGTCGTGCTGTGTTTTGGTGCAGTCGTCATTCGGACCGGGCGACCAGAGTCCGAAGGACGCGGCGTTGCCGGTGGCGGGGCCGTAGTCGGGCGCCGCCGGCATGTCGTTACACGCGCGAGATGCGAGCGCATGCGATGATCCTGGTGAGCGTCGCGCTGACCGCCCCGCACCCGGCGGCGGCGCAGCGGCGCGAGGCGTCCGGCCTGTGGTACACCGTGGGCGTCGCGCCTGCGTGGGCGCGCGTCACCTGCGACATCTGCGCCGGCCGCCGGAAGACGGGCCTCTCCGCATTCCTCGGCGTTGGCGGCAGTACCAGCCGGGCGGTGCGCGTCGGCGCCGAGCTCGCCGCCTGGCGTCAGCGCGACGGCGGAGTAACCCAGACCTTGATGTCGGTTGGTGCCGCCGCCTACTGGTATCCGAACGCGGGGCGGCAATTGTACCTGCGGGGTGGCGCCACGCTGGTGATGCACCGCGCCAGCGACGGCACCGACGTCGTCACGTCGTCGGGAATCGGCCCGCAGCTCGGCATCGGGTACGAGTATCCCGTGAGTCGCGCCTGGCGGCTCGCGCCGTTTGCGCACTACTCGATGGGAGTGTTCGGCGGCGACGTGAAGTTCAATGGCGGCCAGGCCGCCGGGAGCGCGACCGTAAGCTTCTTTCAGGTGGGCGCGGCGCTTACGCGCCGAATGTCCAATCATCAGTGATCATTGGACATTGATCATTGGACATTGATCAGTGGACATTGATCACTGGTCATTCCGCAGGTTAGCGCCGCCGCTCCGGAGTCGGCACCCCCGCCCCGACCCCGACGATCACTGAGTCCGTTGCCCCGTTCGCTAACAGAGCGACCAGGTCCCGATGGTAGTACAGATCGGCGGGGTCGAGCGCGGGCCACTCGCGGTAATGATCCGGGGCGAACAGGCCGACCATCTCCGCCATGGCGCCGTACGACGTGTCGCGAGTCGGGTTGTCGAACACCCCCACAAGGCGGTAACGGTGCCCGGCCTTGAGGTGCAGGCCCTCGCCGCGGATCGCGAGCAGCTTGCGCGGTATCGAGAGCACATGCCCGAGGGAGTCGCGCTTCGCGTTCACCTGCACGAGTGTCTTGCCGCTCGCGGCATCGACGAGCTTTACCAGCGTGCCGCAGTCGTGCAGGTGACCGGTGACCACCAGGAGATGTCCCGAGAGCGGGGGGCTGAACTCGTAGGCGATCTCGAAGTGACCCGGGGGGACGTTGAAGCGGTTCTCCACGGGGTTCGTCTGGATGTTTACGTCCAGGTAAGCGGGAAGGACGTCTATTGGCCGGGGCCGGAGGCTCGGGTTTGCCATATAGAGGATGAGGCGCCAGTAAGCGGCGGGGATCTCGGGCCCAGAGTCGTTGTGCCACATCGCGTACACGCCCAGGCCCTGACCGGCCCGCATGGGCACCCCGATGGTGCGCGGAACGCGGAGATCGCCGGTGTCGGACTCCTCGGCGACGCCCAGCAGGCGCTCGAGAGCCGGGTAAATGAACTGGCGGCGCGAGAAGTTCACCACGATCAGGTGATGCAGCAGGCGGTGAGACAACGCATGGCCGTGAGCGTCGAACAGGTCTATGCGGAAGCCCTGGAGCCAGCCGTCCACCGGAAACGCGAACTTCTGGACCGGCGTCGCGGCCATGTCCATCATCATCCCGGGCATTTCCGGGCTCACGGGCACGCGGTAAGGACCGCCCGTGATCAGGACACGGTGGTGCGCCGTGTCGACCTGCACATGCAACGGCGGCGGTTGAGGCGGCATGGGCGGCTGCTGGGCAGCCGCGAGGCAAGGAATCAGCGAGAGGGTGACGAGCAGGGAGAGACGCATCAGAGACCAGACTCCAGATGATTGTCCAGGTCACTGCAAATGGGCCGACTCGGAATCGAACCGAGAACCTACTGATTAAGAGTCAGTTGCTCTGCCAGTTGAGCTATCGGCCCTCGTTGGGGGCGGCGGAAAAATCATCAGGGGCCGTGGGAGAGGCAAGGGAACGACTCGGCAATCCGATCTTTGTCCCCCAGTCGTCGGTCAGCTTGAACGTCTCATTCATCGGAAACCGCAGCACCCACAACCGCCGGGCCAGGTCCTTCAACGACCAAATCACCGTCCGCTGCACCTCGACGGACGACCACTGACCGAATTCGTTGTGGGCCAGATCCGTCCGCAGTGCCTCGGCAATGCTGGCGGCCAGCTCCTCATGCTCGGGCTGCTGATGTCCTTGTTGTGGGACCTTTTTGGTTCCCTTTTGGGGACCTGCGCCTTCCCCCCAAAGTACCCACTCCAGCGTAACGTCGGCGATCCCAAGCTCTTTCGCCTTCGTGACGATCAGCCGCGCGACGTCCGCGGGAAACTTCTCCCGATGCGGCCATTTCTTTATCGCTGCCTCAGTTACACCACCGCCCAGTGCGGCGGCGAACTGCCGATAGCTCAACGAGATGCTTTCCCACGGACTGAAGACGTCCAGGAGCACGGCCAGCCGGCTCGCTACGGGGACTCGTTTCGGGCCAGTTTCGGGCTTGACAGGTGACAAAATAGTCCTACTTTCGGGGTCGTGGATAGGCAGCAATTAGGCCTGTTCCGTCTCACAAACTGTCTCACGATCCCAGTGCAGTCAAGCGCCCAGCCCTTGGAGCCCCTCATGGTGTTCGTTCGCCGCTCACTCCTGGTGTTCGCTCTGGCGCTGTCGGTAGCGCGCTGCGCGGACCAACCCACAGCGGTGAAGGCACCCGCGGGTCCCCTGTTCTTGCGCTGGGCTGATGCGCCGCAATTCTCCGCGAAACTCGATCCTCGCGCGCGCCGCTCCGGAACGATGGCCCTGACGCCTCCCCTGAGTCTCGATCAGTACGCCGTGTCGTTCTGGGCGGTGCGCGGCGAATCGCGCTCGGTCCAAATCAATTACAGCAGCACCATCGACACCGAAACCCATCCGTTCCTCCTGCTCACGACGACCGACCCGCAGTTCGTGCCGGGCGTCGGCGAGCTCGCCGCGGGCGACTCGGTCCTCATTACCGTTACCGTCGACACTGGCAAGATCGGGGTGCGGCTCGAGCCGAGCGGCCTGCAGTTCGGCACGCCGTCCGAGATGAAGATCTGGTATGACGGCGCCGCCGGCGACATGAACGGCGACGGCGTGGTGGATAGCACCGATGTCGCCATCGAAGCCAAGGTGTTGGGGCTGTGGTATCGCGAAGGTCAGCAGGATCAGTGGACGCAGCTCGGGGCGACGCAGTCGCTCGACGACAAGTCGTTCACGTACGCGCTGCCGCATTTTTGCGAGTACGACATCGCGGCAGACCTGGCGGAGTGGGTCGTTAGCTGGTAGCGGAGATAACACTCCAATGTCCAACGACCAATCACGCGACCAGCGCCTCGTAGAGGCGTCGCCCGTCGTCGCCAAAGCCCACACACTCGCGGCGGCCGGCCATCATGCCGCGGTCGTCGAGTTCCTGGGTTCGCGCGAGAGCGAGCTCGAAGAGACACCGACCCTCGCCCTGCTGTACGGCATCGCGCAGGCGCGGCTCGGCCGTCACGAACAGGGTGTCCAGTGGATCGACCGGGCCCTCGTCCGGGCGCGCCAGCTCCGTGCACACGGCGTCGAGCGTCATGCGCTGAACGCGCGCGGCGCGATCGCCCTCGTCAGCGGCCATCTCAGCGAAGCGGCCGATTATTGCACGCAGGCGCTGATGGCGGCGAGCCGGGACGGCGATCATGCCACGACCGGCCGCGCGTCCAATAACCTCGGCATTCTCAGCCATCTGCGCGGCCGTCACGCCGAAGCCATCTCGTCGTGGGAAATCGCCGCCGCCGCGTTCCATCGTGCCGGCTTGCAGCTTGGCGTCGCCGAATGCCAGCACAACCTGGCCAACGCCTATCGCGAGCAGGCCGCGTGGGACAAGGCTTTGGCGATGGCCGACCAGGCGGTGTCCGCCGCCGAGGCGACCCATGACGAAGCCCTCTTCGCGTTGACGCTCCGGGGCCGCGCGGAAATCCGCGTCGCGCGCAGCGAGCCCGAGCTGGCCCGCCGCGAGCTCGACCGGATCCGCGTGGTCCGCGGTGAGCTGCCCGATCCCGTCGCTGAAGCCGAAGACCTGCGCGTGATGGCGATGGTACTGGTCGCCGAGAATCAGCTGGCGCGCGCCGAGAAGTCGCTGCGTGAGGTGATCGGGCGCGCGGAGCTGCACGCGCGGCTCCTGCTCCAGGCCGAGGCCACGCGCGACATGGCGAGCCTGTTGCGGCGCGCCGGTCGCACGGCCGAAGCGCAGGCCGCGGCGCAGTCCGCCAAAGGCATCTTCGCCCAGATGGGCGCCGAAGGGGAAATTCGCAAACTCGCCGATCAGGGCTGGGACGAGGCGTTCGCGGCCGAGTTGCGCGGTTCACTCGCGCCGATCCACGTCGCGCAACAGTTCGCAGATGCAGGCAAATACGCCGAGCTGCTGACCTATCTCGAGCAGCGCTCGAAGGACGAGCTCGAAGAGTCCGCGTTGCTCACGCTGCTCCTCGGTATCGCGCACAGCCGTCTGGGCCGACTCGAGGTCGGCCAGCAGTGGGCGATGGTGGCCCAGCTGCGCGCCCGGTCGCTGAAAGACCGGATGATGGAAGTGCGGGCCCTCAACGTTTGCGGCGCCATCGCGCTGGAGCGTGGCGGCATCGACGAGGCCACGTACTTCTTCACGCGCGCCCAGGAAGAGGCCACCGACGGCAACGATATGGCCACGGTCGGCCGGTGCGCCAACAACCTCGGCGTCATCGCCAACATGCAGGGCGACTATCGCCGCGCCGTCATCGCCTACACGCGCGCGATCGCCTCCTACGAGCAGGCCCATTTCGCCCGCGGCGTGGCCGAAGCGCGCCACAACCTCGGCATCGTGTGCCGTGCCCAGGGCCGGCTGGACCGCGCTCTGGAAACCGCGCAGATCGCTATTCAGGACGCGCAAGCTTTGGGCGACCAGCAGCTCACCGCCCAGGCCATCGCGGGCCTCGCCGAGATTCACGTGGCGCGGGGTGAAGGCGACCGCGCGCTGGCCGAGATCGAGCGTGCCATCGCGACCCACCGGGACCTCAAGGATCCCGTGCGCCAAGCGGAAGACCTGCGCATCAAGGCCGGCGCGCTTGCGTTGGCCGGTCGGCGTGAGGAAGCGGAGACCATGCTGCGCGACGTCATCGAGCGCGCGACCGAGCACGGCCGTCCCCTGCTCCACGCCATGGCGGAGCGCGATCTCGCGAACCTGTTGATCCAGGCGGGCGACGTCGCGGCCGGTAAGGCGGCAGCCCAGCGTGCGCGCTCCTCGTTCCAGCGGCTTTCGGCGCGCGCCGAAATCGACAAGCTCGACGACTTGCTGGAGACCGCATGAGTTTCCAGCACCACAAGCTCGAGAACTATGCCATCGGCTGGTAATTCGGTGGACGAGCGACGCAGCGGGATCGAGCGCCGATCCGGCAGCGACCGCCGCGACCCGGGCGTCGCGGAGGAAGCGGCGACGCTGCCCCTGCAGCGCGTCTTCCCGCACGCACGCCTCAGCGAGAGCGAGGCCGCCAAGCGCGCCGCCGCGATCGAAGCGCATCGCCGCGCGCTCGGGTCCCGGCTGGGCCGGAACGTCGGCGCCGTCGTCGCCGCGGTGGACTACATGCTGAACATCAGCGGCGAGCTCGTCGCCCCGACGATCGTGGAGCACGAGGCGCTCGAGCTGCTGGAGCATCGGTCGGTGACGGATCCGCTCACCGGCCTCTTCAATCGCTATCACTTCGACGCGACGATGAACCGGGAGATCGCCCGCTGCCGCCGCTACGGCGTGCCGCTCTCACTCCTCCTCGTCGACGTCGATCGCTTGAAGCTCATGAACGACCGGTGGGGCCATCACGCCGGCGACCAGGCCCTCGGCCGGGTCGCGGCGGCGATTCAGAAGAGCCTGCGCGGCACCGACATCGCGGCCCGCCTGGGCGGCGACGAATTCGCCATCATCCTGCCCGACACCGACGCCGTCGCCGGGTTGATCGTGGCGACGCGGATCCGCCGCAACCTGGTCGAGAACGCGTCCACGATGGTGACCGTCAGCGGCGGGCTGGTCGAGCTGCCGCGGGATGGCGTCGAAGTGTCCGCCGCTCAGCTGATGCTGGTCGCGGACCAAGCGTTGTACGCGGCGAAAAACTCCGGCGGCAACTGCGTGGTGCAGCGAGAGTATCAGTCCGACGAGTAGGGGCGCAGCATGCTGCGCCCGTACAAGTGCCCCCAAGGGGAATCGAACCCCTGTTCCCACCTTGAAAGAGTGGTGTCCTAGCCGTTAGACGATGGGGGCGTGAAAGTAGC
>QHUE01000150.1 GCA_003221825.1 Gemmatimonadota bacterium | reverse complement strand
GCCGCCCGCGAAGAAGGCTGTGCCGCCGCTGAAGCCGTTGGGCCGTCCCGCGAGCGGCAAAGTGGCCACGCCCGAACCACCGCGCGTGAAGCCCGTGGTACCGAAGCGTCCGGTCGCTCCGGCCCCCACTGCCAAGCCTGGGCCGGGCAAGCGCAAGACGGTCGTCGAGGTGCCGCCGCTCGAGCTGGAGCCCGATTTTGAGACGGCCACGACCGACGCGGGGCATGACGTCGACGACGAGCCGCTCGCCATCGACGAGGTCTCGCCGCCACGGCATCCGAGCTTCATCCAGACCGAAGACGACACGTCGATCTCGACTGGTGGGCGCCGGTCCGGCTTCATCGACCTCGGGATCGATGAGATCAACAGCGCGGGTGATCAGGCGGGGTCGCTCGTGTTCTCCAACATCGAGGAGACGCCGGCCGCGCCGGAGATCGAGGAGCTCGAGAGCCAAGTCGCCGACAACCCCGACGATCCGGAAGCGCATCAGGCGCTGGGCGAAGCGCTGATCGAACAGGGAGACCGCGACCGCGGCATCGAAGAGCTCGATCTCGCGACCACGGGCTACGAGAACGCGGGCAATCTGTCCCATGCGCGCGACCTCGTGGACGAGGTGCTGCGCCTCGATCCCAACAGCGTGCGCCACCGCCAAAAGGCGGTGGAGTATGCCTTCAAAGGCGGCGACAAGGCCAAGTTGATCGATGCGTACCTCGAGCTGGCCGACGCGTTGCTGCGGTCGGATTTGCCGGAGAAAGCGCGAGCGGTCTACGCGCGCGTCGCCGAGCACGATGCCAAGAATGAGCGCGCCAAGGCTGCCCTCTCGATGCTCGCGCCGGCCGTCGCCGTGCCGGCGCCCTCCGGGAAGCCCGAAGGGAAGGTCAAGGCCAAAGACGCCAAAATGAAAGTCCGCGACGAGGCGGCCACGAACGGCGATTTCATCGACCTCGGCTCGATGCTCAGCGAAGAAGACGAAGAACTGCCGGCCAAAGACACGCGGATGACCGTCGAGGATGAAGAGCCGACCGGCGACGAGGAGCAGGACTTTCAGGACATGCTCGCGCGCTTCAAGCAGGGCATCGATGAGAACATCGACGAAGCCGATTTCCAGTCGCACTACGATCTCGGCGTCGCGTTCAAGGAGATGGGCCTCTTGGACGAGGCGATCGCCGAGCTACAGAAAGCGTTGCGCGCGCCCGAAGGCAAGCTGCGCACCTCCGAGATGCTCGGGATCTGTTTCTTCGAGAAGGGCGCGTTCGGCGTCGCCGAGTCGATTCTGCGGCGCGGCCTCGATCTCCCCGCCTCTGGCGATCAGGAACGCCTGGGCGTCCTCTATTGGCTGGGCCGGGCGCTCGAGCAGCAAGGCAAGAAGGCGGACGCGCGCGACCTCTACGGCCGCGTCTTTGCCGTGGACATTCGTTTCCTCGATGCCGAGCAGCGCGTGAAAGCGCTCGCAGGGAAGCTGTTCCGGCCGACGTTGCTGCTGCTCAGCCATCAAGCCGCGGGGTCGAAGGATCCGCGCGCCGTGACGCTCGCCGCGGTGGTAGAGTTGATTCATCTCGCGACGCTCGTCCACGACGATTCGGTGGACCACTCCGTGTTGCGGCGCGGGCTGCCCACGATCAACGCATTGTTCTCGCACCAGATCGCCGTGATCATGGGGGACTATCTCTACTCGCGGGCGATCATCGAGCTGGTGCGTCTGGACGACCACGAGGCGCTACGCGTCCTGGCCCGCGTGACCAACGAGATGACGGTGGGCGAAATGCGCCAGCTGGAGGCCCACGACAAGCTGGCCTATGGCGAGGGCGCGTACGACGAGCTGATTCGCGCCAAGACGGCGTCGTTGCTGTCGGGTGCGTGCGAGGTGGGCGCGCTCACGGCCCCGGCCAATTACCAGCAGGCGCTGGCGCGTTTCGGCATGCTGCTCGGCATGGCGTTTCAGATCACGGACGATCTGCTCGACTACACCGAGCCCGAGGCCGTGACCGGAAAGCCGTCGGGCCTGGATCTCCGCGAGCACAAGGTGACCCTCCCGCTGATCGCCGCCCTCGCCCGCATGCCCGCCGAAGGCCGGCGGGTGGTCGCCGACCTGATGCAGGCGGCGGAGCCGAGTGACGATTTGGTCGCCGACGTGATCCGATTAGTAGAGGGCGCCGGCGGGTTGGAGACGGCGCGCCAGCGCGCGCTGGATCTCGCCCAGCAGGCGGAGACGGAGCTCGATGTGTTGCCCTCCTCGCCGGCGCGCGACGCGCTGCAGGGGAGCATTGCCTACGCGGTAGAACGGCGCAGCTGAGCGTGCCCCCCGGACCGCGCCGGCCGCTCTTCTATCTCAGTGTGCTCGCCGTCGGCTTCGTGCTGGGCGGGCTGCTGCAGGCGTTCCTGCGGCGGTTTCTGCCCCAGGGCCCGGCCAAGGAACTGTTTACGTGGTCGGTGACCCCGACCATCGGTCCCATTCACTTGGATTTGCTGGTGATGTCGATTACGCTAGGACCTATCGGGCTCGATGTCTCGCTGCTCGCCGTCGTCGGCGTCCTGGTCGCGTATCTCGTCGCCCGCTCGCTCTTCTAGGAAAGGCGCACCATGCTCGGCAATCTCGGCTTCACGGAAATCGCGATCCTGCTGCTGATCGTCGTGCTGTTCTTCGGGGCGAAGCGGATCCCGGAGATCGGCGCGTCCATCGGGAAGGGCATCAAGGAGTTCAAGCGGGGTCTCAAGGACGAGCCGCCCCAGGATCCGCCGGAGTCATCGGACTCCGCGCTGCCGCCGGCCTCGAGCGGGGCAGGTGCACGCGGGGCGGGGGGGGCGGGGGGGGCGGGGGGGGCGGGGGCAGCCCCAAAACGGCTCAATCAGTAGAGGCGACTCATGCTTGGGAATCTGAGTGGCAGCGAAATCCTGATTCTGATGCTGATCGTCCTGCTGGTCTTCGGCGCCAATCGGCTGCCCGAAGCTGGCAAGGCCGTCGGCAAGGGACTGCGCGAGTTCAAGCGTGCGCTCTCTGACGCGGAACACAGCATCCAGCAGCTCCCGCCGCCCCGCGAGGAGGAGCAGCCGCGGGACGCCAAACCGAAGCGTTTAGTCGAGTAGCGTCAGAACGTCGTCGCCGCGGCGTCCGCGGCGGCCTGGGACTTGAAGATGTCCTTGCGCCGATCCACCACCTTGGCCTTGGCGCGCACCCCCTCCATGTACTGCTGAATCCGTGCCTGTTGCACCGCCTGGCGCAGCTGCGTGCGCTGGACGTCGCGCTGCGCGAGCCAGGCGCTGGAGTCGGCCAGTTTGCGCGACAACGACTCGACGATGAAGTAGCCGGTCTCGCCCTCGAGCACGCCACTCCGTTCGCCGACGCGCAGGCCGAACGCAGTGCCCACGACGATGGGCTCCCGCGCCAGATAGCTGGGCGGGCGGAGGCGGGTGAACGGGCCGAAGCGCTGTACGTCGAGCCCGCGCGCGGCCGCCGCGCCCGCCAGATCCGGTACGCCGCGCAGCGCGGACTCGAGGGAGTCGGCGCGATGCCGCGCGAGCACTTTCTGTTTCTCCAGACGAATCGCGGTGCTCGCTCCGGCCCGAATCTGATTCAGCGGCGGAACGCCCGCCGCCGTGACCGAGTCGAGGCGGAACACGTAGAAGCCCGACGGGGCCTCGATCACAGGACTCGTCTCGCCCACCGGCGCTTCGAACGCCCACACGCTCACGTCGGGAATCCGGTAGGGCCCGAGCGCGAACGGCTGGCCCTGCACCACTTGATACTCCGGCGACACCGGCAGTCCCAGACGCCGCGCCACGGTGTCGAGCGTCGTGGGATCACTGCGCTCGGCCGCCAGCCGCTCCAGCGTGTTTGATCCAGCCGAGATCGCCGCCGCGCTGCCCGCTCGTCGAGTCGCTCGACTCGCGGCGCGCGACATCCTCGAACTTGGCGCCACGCGCGAGCTCGCTCCGCACGCGCGCGACCCGCGCGCGGGCCGCCGCGCTATCCGCCGGGCTCGGCGTGCGCGGCACGGTGAGGAACCGCACGTACGCGACGCCCGGCCGCTTGAAGTCATCGGGGTGTTTCTTGATGTATGCCGACAGCTCGGCGTCGTTGATCGTGCTGGTGTCGGGGATCGTGGCGGGCCACACCGCGAGCGATGCGATGCGGACCGAGTCGTGTTGATCCTTGTAGATCCGCCACAGTTTGGCGTCGGAGATGTAGACGTCGCTCGTGAGATATTGCGCCAGCTTGATGCGCGGAATCTGCTCGCGGTAGATCCCTTCGATCTGCGCGAGCAGATTCCGATCGGACGTGGTGGACAGGAACTGCTGCCACTTGCGCAGATCGAACTGGCTGTCGGTCTGGAACTGCGGATCGCGCATCACTTCGGGCGGCGGCGAGTTGTGCGCCATGTCGATGATCTCTTCGGCGCTGACGCGAATGCCGAGACGATCGTACTCCTGCTGCAACAGCGCGTCCTGAATCATCTGATTGATCACTTGATTCTGGATTTGCTGGTCCTCCTCGCGCGTCAGCGGCGCCGTGCCGTTCTGCTGCCGGTACTGTTCGGAAGCGATCTGGACGCGTTGCTGATACTCATTCACCTGGAATTCTTTGCCGTTGACGCGCAGCACCACGTTGCCGCTGGGGCCGAGAATGCTCGATACCTGGGCGGTGGCGAGCCAAAGGACGAAGGGAATGGTGACGAAGACGATCGCGATGTACTTCGCACTAGAACGCAGACTGCGCAGCATGGCAACTCCGAATTCCGATAAACGAGGGGGTGAAGGCGGATAAGTCTAAAAACGACAACGCACAAACTCAAGCGCACAGCCCCTTGGGTCATTTGACAGCGGCGCCGGCCAAACACTATCTTCGTCCAATTCCCACATAGACTTAGGCCGTGGCCTATACCAGCGAGATCGACAAGCTCGAAGCACGCTTTCGCGACAACCCCAAGGGCAGAAACTTTGCCCCCTTGGCGGACGCCTATCGTAAAGCAGGGCTTATAGATAACGCGATTGACCTCTGTCAGAACGGCCTCAAGCTCCACCCCGACTACGTCAGCGCCTATATCGTGTACGCCCGCTGCCTCGTGGACAAGAAGGACGACGCGGCGGCCCTAGGTGTCTTCACGCAAGTCCTCGGGTTGGACGGCGAAAATATCATCGCGCTCCGTGGGCTCGCCGAGCTCGCCGAGCGGAACGGGAAGTACGCCGAAGAAGTCGAGTGGCTATCGCGGTTGCTGAACGCCGATCCCATGAACGGCGACGCCGCCGAGGCGCTGGCGCGGGCCAAGGGGAAGGCCGCCGCATCGCCCCAGGCGGCGACGAAGCCGATGGCGAAGCCCGATTTCGCCGTGGAGCACGAGGAGCCCGCCGCAACCACGCTGTCGGCTGCGCCGAGCGGGGAGGTCGAGAACTTCGAGAACCCGATCAGCTTCAATCCGAACGCGCACGCCGCGGCAAAGGCCGAAGGGTTGGAGGTTCAGGAAGACGTCGAGCTGAATCCGCAGCAGATCGAGCAGGTGGAGATCGAGGGATTGGCGCGCACGCAGTATGAGGGGAGTGGGATGTTCAAGTTGGATGGGCCGGACCTTGACCCGTCCCGTATCGGCCCCGACCTCGACGAAGCGCTGCCTCAGGTCGATCTGCCGCTCATCATGCCGGATGACGAGATGCGGGCGCCTCGCCCGCAGCCCCAACCGCCGCCTCCGCCGGCGCCGCCGCCCCCGCCGCCCCCGCCGCCACCTCCTGCGCCTGCGGCGCGCGTTCCTGCGGCCGTCGCCCTATCCGACGACGATGGGGCGGCGGATACGGCAACGCTGTCGCAGGCCGAGCCGGTGCTCACGGAGACGATGGCGGAGCTGTGCCTCAAGCAGGGGCATCACCACGATGCCCTGCGCGTCTACCAGGCACTGCTCGTGCAGCGTCCCAACGACGCGAAACTGAAGAGCAAGGTCGAGCAGCTGACGACGGGTGGGAAAAAGCGATCCGGCGTTTCGGCGCAAGCCTTCTTGAAGGGGATTTGGTCCGGACGCCGTGCGGCGCCGCCGGAGCCTCCCGAGGAGCAAAGCACGCTCGCGGCCGCGTTCGACGGCGCGGGACCGCCGCCGGGCGAACCGTCGCGGCCCGCGCAGGATCACATCTCGCTCGATTCCGTGTTTGGCGACGATACTGCGCGACGAACGAGCGCCCAGCAGGCCGAGGCCGCCACTCCGGCGCCTTACGATGCCGGGGCGGGGGTGTCCAAGACGGGTGGATTCTCGTTTGACGAGTTCTTCGCCGGCGGCCAGGCTGGTGCGCCGGGGACCGGCCCTGAGGCGACGTCGCCCAAAACGCCTGGCGGCAGCCGCTCGTCCGGCCGGACGCAGCGGCCGCCCGAGGACGAGGCGGAGGCCGATCAGTTCCAGCAGTGGTTGAAGAAGCTCAAGTCCTAGTGTCTCTCCACATCGCCGTGCTGAACGGCCCCAATCTAAATCTGTTGGGAGAGCGCGAGCCTGAGATTTATGGCCGGACCAGTCTCGCCGAGATCGAGCGCGCGACGAAGGAGCGCGCCCGCGCGTTGGGGGTCGAGTGCACCTGGATTCAGACGAATCACGAAGGGGAATTCGTCGAGGCGATCCAGGGGCTCACGGGCCGTGCCGACGGCGCGGTGATCAATGCGGCAGCGTTCACGCACACCAGTCTCGCGGTGCGCGACGCGCTGCTCGCCGTGCGAGTGCCGTTCGTCGAAGTGCATCTCTCCAACATTTTCGCCCGCGAGCCGGAGCGGCGGCGATCGCTGCTCGCGGATCTGGCCGTGGGTGTGGTGACGGGGTTCGGCGCCGACAGCTATCGGCTGGGACTCGAAGCTCTTGCCCGGTATCTCGAGTCGCGCCCCCGATAGGCGCCCCGAGCGACATGCGGCGCTCGCCGCCATGCTCGACGTGGAAGGCCTGGACGCGCTGCTCGTGACGTCGCGTTCCAACATCCGGTACCTGACGGGGTTCAGCGGGTCGGCGGGTGTGGCGGTCGCGACACGCGGGACGGTGTTATTGGTGACCGATTTTCGGTACGACGAGCAGGCGCGGCAGCAAAGCGGGGCTGTCGCCCGCGTGGAAATCGAAGGGACGAGTGTGTGGGACCGGCTGTTCAAGGAACTAGGGGCTGGGGTTTCGGGCCTGGGGCCTGGGGGTTCGATCGGTTTCGAAGCGCATACGATAAGCGTGAAGGACGCGGAGCGGTTTTCATCCGGTCCCGGTGCGGCATGGCGATGGAAAGCGGCGGGAGAGCTGGTCGAGAAGCTGCGAGTGCGTAAGGATGCGGGCGAAGTCGCGGCGATTCGCGCCGCTGCGACGCTTGCGACGGGGGCGCTGCGCGACGCGCTGGCCACCGTGGGGCCCGGGCAGACGGAGCTCGAGATTGCGGGCATGCTCGAGGGAGCGCTGCGGCGCCACGGCAGCGAAGCGCATCCCTTCGCGACGATCGTCGCCAGTGGACCGCGGAGCGCGCTGCCCCACGCGCACACGAGCACGCGGACGGTGGCGGCCGGGGAGTGGCTCCTGCTAGACTTTGGCGCCGTCGTCGATGGCTATTGCGCCGATGTGACGCGGACGGTTGTGGTGGGGGCGCGCGCCGATGAATCGCAGCGCGCGTTGTACGGCCTGGTGCAAGAAGCACAACGGCGCGCGCGCGAGGGCGTCCGGGCCGGCATGAGCGGGCGGGACGCGGACGCGCTGGCGCGCGATCTGATCGAGGCGCGCGGCTTTGGCGCGGCGTTCGGCCATTCGACCGGGCATGGGCTTGGCCTCGAGGTGCATGAAGCGCCGCGACTCGCGCGCACCGCCGCCGAGCCGTTGCCCGAAGGCGCCGTCGTGACGATCGAGCCGGGCGTGTATGTCGCGGGGCGGGGCGGCGTGCGCATCGAAGACGATGTGCACTTGTCTGCCGAGGGTCCCGTGCTGTTGACCGATGGCTGTACGGATCTCGTGGAACTGGTGTAGGGCCTCTTGGGGGGTATCTTCACGGTATGAAGCTCGACATCATCGCCCAGATCGTGCAGATCTTGAAGGACGCGCCCGAGGTGGGGGCGATCGAGATCCGTCGCGGTCTGTTTGGGGCGTGGTCGTCGGTCCGGGTTTCGAAGGCGGGCCACGGCGGGAATACCATCGGTGGGGCGGGGGGCCCATCCCATGTGATCGTATCGCACCCCGCCGCCGCCGCTTCACCCGGCACCGCTCCGACCGCTTCCTCCCCTGCGCCATCCGCCGGCCCCCAGCTCCTCGAGATCAAGTCGCCGATGGTCGGGACGTTTTATCAGTCGCCTGAGCCTGCGGCGCAGCCGTACGTGAAGGTCGGCTCCCGCGTGAACGTGGGGCAGGTGGTCTGCATCATCGAAGCGATGAAAATCATGAACGAAATCGAGTCCGAGGTCGCGGGCGTGATACGGGAAGTCACGGCCCAAAACGCGCAGCCGGTCGAGTTCGGTCAGGTCCTTTTCCGGGTGGATCCGCATGGGTGAGGCGACGCAGAGCAATCTGCCGCAGTTCAACTTCAAACAAGCCATCACGCAAATGGTGCAGCGCAACGGCTCCGACCTGCTGCTCAAAGTCGGCCGGCCGGCGACCATTCGCGTAAACGGCGATCTGGTGGCGCTCGATACGGCGCCGCTCAAGCCGGAAGAGCTGAAGTCGCTGGCGGAGCAGATCATGACACCCAGGCAGGTCAAGGAGTTCGCCGAGCATAAGGAGGCGGACTTCGCGATCGGCGTGCCGGGTGTGGGCCGGTTCCGTACCAACGTCTACCAGCAACGGGGCACGGTGGCGTTCGCGTTCCGGGCGATTCCCTACGAGGTCAAGCACATCCGCGAGCTGAACCTGCCGGGCGTGCTCGAGGAAATCGCCCTCAAGCCGCGCGGGCTCGTTCTGGTCACCGGCGTGACGGGGTCGGGGAAATCGACGGCACTGGCCGCGATGATCAATCACGTGAACACAAACCGGCGCGTGAACATCATCACGATCGAGGACCCGATCGAGTTCCTGCATCGGGACCAGCACGCCAACATCTCGCAGCGCGAGGTCGGCAATGACACGCTGACGTTCAACTCGGCGCTGCGGCACGTGCTGCGGCAGGACCCCGACCTGATCCTGATCGGCGAAATCCGCGACATGGAGACGCTCGACACGGCGCTGAAGGCGGCCGACACCGGGCACATGGTGTTCTCGACGTTGCACACCACCGACGCCACCCAGACGGTCAGCCGCGTGATCTCGTTCTTCCCGCCGCACCAACACGACGAAATCCGGCACCTGCTCTCCACTGCGCTCCAGGCGATCGTGTCGCTGCGTCTGGTGCCGCGCAAGGACGGCCGAGGGCGCGTCCCGGCCGCGGAGGTGCTGATCAATACGGCGGCCGTGGCCGACAACATCCGCGATCTCTCCAAGCAGCTCAGCATCCCCGATCTCATCGCCGAAGGCTCCGTGCAATACGGTATGCAGAGCTTCGACCAGTCGCTCTTCCACTGGTACAACCAAGGCGTCATCAGCTATGAGAGCGCGATTTTCTACGCGTCGAACCCGAGCGAGTTTGCCCTGAAGGTGTCGGGCGTCGATTCGTCGGGGAACCGGCTCGGTGGGGCCGACGCGGCCGGGGCGATCGAGCTGACGCCCTGATGTTCAAGAAAGTGCTGATCGCGAACCGCGGGGAGATCGCCCTGCGGGTGATCCGCGCGTGCAAGGAGCTGGGCGTCGAGACGGTGGCGGTGTATTCGGAAGCGGATCGGGAGTCGCTGCACGTCCGCTTCGCCGACGACGACGTCTGCATCGGCCGCGCGCCGAGCCGCGATAGCTATCTCAACATCCCCCGCCTGATCGCCGCCGCCGAAATCACCGGCGCCGACGCCATCCATCCCGGCTACGGGTTCCTCGCCGAGAACCCCGAGTTCGCGGAAAAAGTCAGCGCGTCCAACATCGCCTTCATCGGACCGACGCCCGACCAGATCCGGCAGATGGGCGACAAGGCGGCAGCCCGCAAACTCGCGAAGGCGCAAGGCGTGCCGACGGTGCCGGGCTCGCCGGGTCCGGTGGCGTCCCTCGAAGAGGGCCAGGAGGTGGCCCAGCAGATCGGCTTCCCGGTCATCATCAAGGCGGCGGCAGGGGGTGGCGGCAAGGGCAT
>QHUE01000149.1 GCA_003221825.1 Gemmatimonadota bacterium | reverse complement strand
TCTCGAGACGCGTCTTCGTGAAAGCCGGCGGCCTGGCCCTTGTAAGCGTAGGTCTCGAGCCCCTGTTCTTGGAGCGGGCCGCGTACGCCCTTCGCCGCCCCTTCGCCGCCCCTCGCCGCCCGATTTTAGTCTGCCTCTTCCAGCGCGGCGCCGTGGACGGATTGAACATGATCGTCCCACACGGCGAGCCGGCGTACTACCAGGAGCGTCCGCGGATCGCGGTGCCCGCCAACGCCGTCGTCGACCTCGATGGTCATTTCGGCCTGCACCCCAGCCTGGCGCCGCTGAAGGAGCTCTGGGACAACAAGAGCCTCGCCGCGATTCACGCGATTGGCTCGCCGGACGCCACCCGCAGCCACTTCGATGCCCAGGACTACATGGAGAGCGGCACGCCAGGCGTGAAGAGTACCGGGGATGGCTGGGTGAACCGCTACTGCCAGCACGACCGCGAACACGCCGACACACCGTTTCGGGCGGTCGCATTCGGTCCGCAGCTGCCGCGCATTCTGGCCGGCAGCGCCCCGTCGCTCGCCATCGACGACTTGCAGGCGTTCGGCCTGCGCGTGCCGCAAGAAGCGGCACGCGACCGCCTGACGCGCGCATTTGAGGAGCTCTACGACGGTGCGGGAACCGGCCTCCTGGCGTCGTCGTCGCGCGAGGGCTTTGAAGCGGTGCAGATGCTGAAGCGCGCCGATCCGACGCAGTACCGTCAGGCCGACGGTGCCGACTATCCGCCGGGGCGGCTGGGAAAAACCCTGCTGCAAATCGCGCAGCTAATCAAAGCCGACGTCGGGCTGGAGATTGCGTTCGCGGATTGCAGTGGGTGGGACACGCACGTGAACCAGGGCTCCAGCGACGGCCAGCTCGCCGCTCGACTCCGGGAGTTGGGCCTGGCGCTCGCCGCGTTCAACCGTGACCTGGGCGACCGCATGCGCAACGTCGTCGTGCTCACGATGTCGGAGTTCGGCCGCACCATCCGCGAGAACGGCAACAGCGGCACCGACCACGGCCATGCGACCGCGATGCTCGCCCTCGGCGGGCCCGTGAACGGCGGCCGCGTGCTGGGCCGGTGGCCCGGACTCGGAATAGAGCAGCGCTTCGAAGGCCGCGACGTCGCCGTCACGACCGACTTCCGCGACCTCTTCGGTGAGATTCTGGCGCGTCACCTGGGATCGACTGATCTCGCGATGGTCTTCCCAGGCTACACGCCCAGCCCTACGAGATTCCTGGGAGCGATTCGCGGCTAGCCGTTCGCCGCCGCATCGAGCCGGATGACGCCGTCCCCCGCGCCGTCCCGGATCGTCAGCCAATCGGTGCGCACGCGGTCCCATTCCTGAATCACCAGGCCCTGGTCCTCGAAGAGCGCCCGAATCTGGCTCGGGCTGAAGCCCGCGATCTCCTCGAGGATCGGCACGAGCACCGACAGCGCGTCGTCACTGATGACCGTACGCTTGGCGATGTGGGCGATCTCCCGCGCTTCGGAGGCGGCGATCGTGAAGCCCTCACCGCGGTTCACATGCAGCATCACGGGGATGTCCGACTGCCCGTCGCCGACATACACGACCTGATCCCGCGGCACGACGTGCCGCGCGCGGATCTCCTCGACTGCCGCAACCTTACCGTAGCCCGCCGCGACGCGCAGGAGTGTCCCGATCTTCCCGCCATCGGGCTGGAACTCGAACTGCGTGCCCACGACATGATCAGCGGGGACGATACCCTCGAGCGCCGACAGCACAACTTCCTGAGGCGCCGCCGAGATCACGTAGAAGTCGAAGCGGTTGCCATCGATCCCCTGCGCGAGCATCCGCGTGAGGAGCTCGACGTTGCGCTTGAGCCGGACCTGGCGCCCGACCTTGAGGAGATCATTCCGAGTGACTCGCGCGTACTCCGGATCGTTCGCGAGCAGGTACGCCAGCTCCGCGCCCTGTTGCACGAGATTGAGATTGGAGAGCGCCGCGACTTTCTCACGAAAGCTCGTGATCCCCAGCATCTCGCTCAGCACGATGCCGGAGTCGTTGAAGCTCAACGTCTGATCGAAGTCACTCGCCAGCAGGTAATGCTTCTTCATCCACCTCTCCCTTCGTTGAATCCCTCGCACAAAAAAGCCCGCTCTATCGAGGAGCGGGCCATTCCGTTGCGTTGCAACTGCGCATCGCTTCAGGTAGCGCCCGCCCCCCCGGTTAGGTTCCCGGCGGTGTGGAGCATGTTCGACTTGCAGGCGCAGAAAGTCATGGCATGAATGCTACTTACACTCGCCCACGCCGGTCAACACCTGGTTGTCACGAGCGCGTCACGGCTACGCTTTTGCCGTTTCGGCAGCCGTAATCGGCAGCTCCAAGCGTTCCGCTTTGCGCACGGCGGCGACCGTGGTGACGGCACCAATCCGGTCGCCCGTCAGCAGGCGATGCAGGTCGTCGATGCCGTGAACGGGATGACCGTCGAACGCGACGATGATGTCGCCGGGCTCGAGGCCCGCGCGCGCCGCGGGACTTCCCGGCTCGATCGTCGTGATGAGCACACCACTCGGCTGGATCAACCGGTGCGCGCGAACGGCAAGACGCGGCAACGAAACGTTCTGGCCGCCGACACCGATGCGCGCGCGGCGCACGTGCCCAAACGCGATGAGTTGTCCGACGACGAGCTTGACCGTGTTGACCGCGACGGCAAAGCAAATCCCCTGCGCGGGAAGAATCACGGCTGTGTTGACGCCGACGACGTTCCCGCGTGAGTCCAGCAGCGGTCCACCCGAGTTGCCGGGATTCAGCGCCGCGTCGGTCTGAATGACGTTATCGATCAGCCGACCCGAGACGGATCGAAAGGAGCGGCCCAGCGCGCTGACGACCCCCGCCGTCACGGTGCTCTGAAACCCCAGCGGATTCCCGATCGCGATGACGACCTGCCCCACCCGCAGCGCCGCCGAGTCCCCGAGCGATGCGGCGATTTGGGACTGGGCCGCGACGCGCAGCACCGCGAGGTCGGTGTCGGGGTCATCACCCACCAGCTCGGCGCGCAGCCGCCGGCCGTCGGCAAACGTGACGTCGGTTCTGCTCGCGCCGTGCGCGACGTGGCTATTGGTGAGGATGAAACCGTCGGGCGTGAAGACGAATCCTGATCCAGCCCCCTGTGTCTCGCGCGGCTTTGCGCTGCGCCGCCGGTGGCTCACCTCCACGCTGACGACGGCGGGAGCCACTTGTTCGACGACTCCGGTGACCGCGCGGGAATAGGCGTCCAGCAATTCGGTATCAGAAGCCGCAGGTGGTGGGGAGGGTGGCGATTGATCGCTCGGCAAGCCCCCGGTCGCCACAGTGAGGAATGTGCTCATGCCCTGGAAAACGCCGCGCGGTTCCCGAACCGATATATTCGTGCTCCCATGCGAGACGCCTTGCAGGCGCTGCTCCGCGAAGCGAGCGACGCGAAACGCTCTGCGGACTTCTGGCGCGCAGCCGCGACCATCCTGAGTCATTGGGCTGGCGGCGCCCGGCTGTCGATTACCTACAAGGGGATCAACGAAGCCGGATCGGTGACCGCAGGGAACGACGACCGGTCCGGGCGCAGCCTGTCGGCGGAATGGCGCGATCCGGACGGACGGCACGTGGAAGCGAGTCTCGCCGGCGCGCCGCCTGCGCTCCCCGCATCGGAGCTCGAGGCCGCGGTCGAGTTCGCGTCCCGCCTCGCCGTGATGGTCGGGCGCCGCGCGGCGCTGGAGCGCGAGCGGCGCCTCGGGAGCTTTGTGGTCGAGCTGGCGCGGTGGCTGCTCGCGGCGCCGGAGACGCAGCTGTTGCTGCGCTACACGCTGCAGAGCTTGATGGAGCTCGTGGAAGCGCAAGGCGCGTTCGTGGCGCTGAAGCAGCCCGACGGCGAAAACTTTCGCATTTCGCCCGCGCTCGGCGAGGCAGCATCAATCGACGGTCTGATCCTGGGCCTGAGCAATAGTGCCACCGGCAAAGTCGTACGCACCGGCGAGGCACTGATCACCGCCGACCTGCGCATGGAAGCCGAGGCGAGCCCCATCGCGACGGCGCTGGCCGAGGGCGTCCGTGCCGCGTTGATCGCACCGCTCCGCGTTTCACAGGGGACAGTTGGCGCCGTGGGGCTGCTCCGTTATCAGAAGACCGGTGCGCCGGCACCGGCGCCTTTCAGCCTGCACGATCTCCACTACGTCTCTGCCGTCGCGGCCCACATCGCCGGCGGCATCGAGCTGTCCGAAGCGGTCGCCGCTACGCGCGCGGCAGCCGATCGCGCGCGCGCCATGGTCGACGCGAGCCCGCTGCCGATGGCGCTCGTCGACACCGCCGGCACCGTCCGGCAGCTGAACGAAGCGGCGATGCACGTCTTCGGGCTGGAGTCAAAGGAAGCGGGGGTCGGGCGACATCTCGAGAAGCTCGGCTTGTCGCCGAGCGGGCTCACGGTGCGGCTGATGCTGGCCGGCCGCCAGGAGGGGCAGCCCTGGCACGGCCGCGTACTCGTCACGCAAGGTGGCGGCGAGCGTCGCATCTGCGACTGCACGGTGACGGACCTGCGCGGCCTGGGATCGCAGGATCTGCTCGTCGCGCTGTACGACCGCACCGACGAGCTGCGCGCCCAGCGCGAGCTCATCGCGCGCGAGAAGCTGGCCACGGTGGGCGAGATTGCGAGCGGGGTGGCGCACGAGGTGAACAATCCGCTCGCGGCGATTCGCATGGAGGCGGAGCTGCTGGGCCGCTCCACCCAGGACACCGAGGCCAGCGCCGCCGCCGCGACGATCGTGCGCGAAGTGGACCGCGCGGCGCGCATCGTCCGCAGCCTGCTGCGCCTCGCGCGCCGCGCCGACATCACGCCGGTGCGGGTTCAGCTCAACGAGCTGGTGCGCGACGTCGCGGAAATCCGCCAGCGTGTCCTCCGCGCCGACAACATCGAGGTGCGCACCCGCATGGATCAGGCCGCCGAGGCGGTGCTGGGCCTCGGCCAGGAGCTCCAGCAAGTCGTCATCAATCTCGTGACCAATGCCGAGCACGCCGTGCGCGGGCGTCCCAATGCGGTCATCGAGCTGGCCACGGAGGCGCGGCAAGACTGGGTGCGCTTGACGGTCGAGGACTCGGGACCAGGCGTGCCGCCCCAGGTGCGGAGCCGCATATTCGATCCCTTTTTTACGACCAAGAGTCCCGATGAAGGCTCGGGACTCGGCCTCTCGATCTGTCAGCGCGTGGTTGCGGAGGTCGGCGGCCGGATCTGGCTGGAGGAGTCGAGCACGCTGGGCGGCGCCAGGTTTGTCGTCGAGCTGCCCTCCGCCCCGGTGAAGGACGACGCCATCGGCTAGGCTTCGAGGATCTGCCGCCGGTACAGTGCGAGCGCGGCCAGGCCGTACACGCCGATCGCGAGTAGCAGCGCGCCGAGGGCCCAGTGCGGGCCGAGCTGCCAGATGCCGGCGACGATGTATCCGATGCTGGCGACGACTCCCAGGCCCAGCACTTCCTTCCGCGCCATCAGAATGCCGAACACATATCCCCAGCTGAACCCGGCGAGGCCAAGGAATATCACGGCATTGGGGATGATCTTCGTCGGATCGATGAGATTGAGGCCGCCCGCGAAGGCGCAGAACAAACCGATCACCGTGTATGTCGCCAGGTGGAGCGCCAGCGGCAGAGGCAGGGTGCCCATTTTATTGAAGGTCATGACTCAAAACTACGGTGTCAGGTGTCGGGTGCCAGGTGCCAGGGGTGCAAGCTGACACCTGACACCCGACACCTAGATTTCGGGCATGCAAGCAACTCGAACGTACTTGGAACTCAAGAATCGCACGCAGTTCAAGGCGGCGTTCGGGGCGTTTCCCGAAATCACGATCGCGCGTGTCCGGAACCCCTCGCCCGAGCTGTACCGGACATGCTATCGCACGGTCGGTGAGGCCTTCCATTGGTTCGACCGGTGGGACTGGTCGGACGACGAGATCGCGAAGCACCTCGCCGACCCCGCCATTCAGCTCTTCGTGGCCACGCGCCGGACCGGCACGCAGGCCGACCTCGCATCCCAACGCCTTGCCGAATTACGTCGCGCGCGGCTTTGCGCCTTATCGCACGGAGACGTACGAAGTAGATTCCGCCCCGTGAATTTCAATTGGAACTTCCAGCTGACCCGCAAGCGCAAGCTCATCATCGCCGGGATCCTGGTGACGCCGGTCCTGCTCTTTGCGCTCTACACATGGATAGCGCTCAACTGGAACTACTCGGAGGGCGAGCGCGCCGGTTTCGTGCAGAAGTTTTCCAAGAAGGGGTGGCTGTGCAAGACGTGGGAGGGCGAGTTAGCGATGGTGTCGATGCCCGGCACCAACACTGAGAAGTTTTATTTCACGGTGCGAGACGACAACATCGCGCAGCACATCAATGGTTCGTTGGGCAAACGGGTGGCGCTGACCTATCAACAGCATATGGGGATTCCCACAACGTGCTTTGGCGAGACACAGTACTTCGTCGTCGCCGTGAAGGTGTTGCCACAATGAGCGCAAACAGTTTCGGTGGACGCGCCACGCTGAAAGCCAGCGGGCGGTCGTACGAGATCTACCGTCTGGACGCACTGGAGCGCCGCGGACTGTCCATCGCCAGACTGCCCTACTCACTCAAGATCCTGCTCGAAAATCTGTTACGCCGCGAAGATGGACGCGTCGTCCGGCCCGAAGACATCGAAGCGCTGGCCCGCTGGGAGCCGAGCAAACTGCCGGACGCGGAGATCGCGTTCATGCCGGCGCGCGTGCTGCTGCAGGATTTCACGGGCGTGCCCGCGGTCGTGGATCTCGCCGCGATGCGCGATGCGATCGCCCAGATGGGCGGCGATCCCACACGCGTCAACCCGCTGCTGCCGGCGGAGCTCGTGATCGATCACTCGGTGATCGTGGATGAGTTCGGCACGCCGCGCGCCTTCCAGGTCAATGCGGATCTCGAATTCCAGCGCAACCGCGAGCGCTACGCCTTGCTGCGCTGGGCTCAAAAGACATTCACCGGTTTCAAGGTGGTGCCTCCTGACACCGGCATCGTGCATCAGGTGAATCTCGAATACCTCGCGCGTGTCGTCTTTACGTCGGACGGTCGGACGGTCGGACGGTCGGACGGCCCAATCCAAGCGTATCCTGACACCCTTGTCGGCACCGATTCGCATACGACCATGATCAATGGTCTTGGTGTGGTCGGCTGGGGCGTTGGTGGGATCGAGGCCGAGGCCGCCATGCTAGGCCAGCCCGTCTCGATGCTCATCCCGCAAGTCGTGGGATTCCGGCTGAGTGGGCGTCTCAGCGAAGGCGCGACCGCCACCGACCTGGTGCTCACGGTCACGCAGATGCTGCGCGTGAAGGGCGTCGTCGGGAAGTTCGTCGAGTTCTTCGGGCCAGGCGTGTCGACGCTGCCGCTCGCCGACCGCGCCACGATCGGCAATATGGCCCCCGAGTACGGCGCGACCATCGGCATCTTCCCAGTAGATCAGGAAACGTTGCGCTACCTAGAGTTCACCGGGCGGCCGGCGGAGCATGTGCAGCTGGTCGAGGCCTACATGAAGGAACAGGGTCTCTTCCACACGCCCGACGCACCGGAGCCGCTTTACACCGACACGCTCGAGCTGAACCTCGCAACCGTCGAACCCAGCATGGCTGGTCCACGGCGCCCGCAGGATCGCGTGGGGTTACGGGAGGTCCCGCGCAAGTTTGCTGAGGCATTGCCGACGCTCATGAAGCCGGTGACGGCTTCCGCGGCGATTCCTGTTCCAGTGGGACGCTGGGAGGGCGAAGGCGGTCAGGCGGGACCCAAACCGCCGCCGCCCCGGCCGTCGCACGCCACGCTGCGAATCGACGATGTCGACTGCGTGCTGCACCACGGCTCGGTCGTCATCGCCGCCATTACGAGCTGCACCAACACGTCGAATCCGTCGGTCATGGTCGCGGCCGGCTTGATGGCGCAAAAGGCGGTGGACCGGGGCCTGCGCAGCAAGCCGTGTGTCAAAACCAGCCTGGCGCCGGGATCCAAAGTGGTCACCGACTACCTCGAGCAGGCGGGACTCATGAAGCCGCTCGAGGCGCTGCGATTCCACCTCGTGGGGTACGGCTGCACGACGTGCATCGGCAACTCGGGGCCCCTGCCCGAGGCCGTCTCCACCGCGATCAGCGAATGCGAGCTGGTGGTCTGCTCGGTGCTGTCGGGCAACCGCAATTTCGAGGGCCGGATCCAGCAAGAGGTCCGCGCGAACTATCTCGCCTCGCCCCCGCTGGTCGTGGCGTACGCGCTCGCCGGCCGCATCGACATCGACTTCCACAACGAGCCGCTCGGGATCGGGACCGACGGACCCGTGTTCCTGCGCGACATCTGGCCGTCCACCAAGGAAGTCGCCGAGGTCATCGGCCGGTCGATTCAATCGGCGATGTTCCGCAAGAGCTACGCGCAGGTGTTCGACGGCGACGAGCGGTGGCGTAGCCTGCCGGTGCCGGAAGGCGATCGCTTCGCCTGGGAGCCGACGTCCACGTACATCCGTCGAGCGCCGTACTTCGACGGCATGCCGGCGGAACCGGTGCCCGTCCGCGACATCCGCGGCGCCCGCCGAGGGACCGTTCACGGTGCATTTGCCCGACGGCGAGGGGATGACGATCTACGATGCGTCGCTCAAGTACGCGGCGGAGGGCACACCGTTGATCGTGCTGGCCGGCAAAGAGTATGGCTCGGGATCGTCGCGCGACTGGGCGGCCAAGGGCCCGCGGCTGCTGGGCGTCCGGGCCGTGATCGCCGAGAGCTTCGAGCGCATCCATCGCTCGAACCTGGTGGGGATGGGAATCCTGCCGCTGCAGTTTGCGGCGGGACAGAATCCCGCGGCGCTGGGCCTGACGGGCAAGGGGCGTTACGGCATCCTAGGGTTAGGCGACATGCCGAAAGAGCTGACGGTCTCCGCGACCGCGGACGACGGCCATGTGGCGAAGTTCAAGGCGGTCGTACGTATCGACACGCCCCAGGAGCTGCAGTACTACAAGCACGGCGGGATTCTGGAGTACGTGTTACGACAGCTCGTTTAGAAAAGCCTCCAGCTCGGCCGGCGGCACGGCGCCCACGCGGCGCGCGACTTCTTTCCCACTACGAAACGCGATCAGTGTCGGGATTCCGCGAATCCCGAACCTCTGGCCGGTGACCGGGTTTCGGTCCGTGTCGAGCTTCACGATCAGCAGCTCTCCCGCGCGCCGGCGCGCGGCGTCATCGAGCAGCGGCGCCATGATCTTGCAGGGCCCACACCAATCCGCATAGAAGTCGACCACGACCGGCACCGTCGTATCGGCCGTGACCTGGGCGAAATTGGCGTCGGAGACCGCGAGCGGCCGGTCGAGCAGAATCGGCTTGCCGCACGTGCCGCACTTGGGATGCTGGCCGATCCGCGAAAGGTCCACGCGGTTGAGCGTGTCGCAGAAGGGGCAGGCGACCGTCGCCGTGGGACTGTCAGGCATCAACCGCGCCCCACCCCGAGGGCATCGGCGACTCGATTGATATAGTTGAACCACGACGCGATCAAGGTGATCTGCAGAATCGCGCGATCATCGAACCCGACGCGGCGCAGCCCTTCGTGGTGCTGAGGCCCGATGCGGGTGGCATCGCGCGTCACCTGAACCACGTAATCCAGCATGACGCGCTCCTGCTCCGAGATCGGCGCCTTCGTGTAGTCGTTCTCGAGCGCGGCGATCAGGCCGTCATCTAACGTGATCCGACGCAGAAACTCTGCGTGGGACTCAATTCAGTATCGACAGCGATTCGTCACCGAGACCATGGTCGTGATCATCTCATGCTGCCGGCGCGTGAGCGGCAACGTATCCGCCATGAGCGATCCGAACGTGGCGAAGGCGTGATACAGCGCATCAGGAATCAGCGAGTGCGACGCCACGATCCCCGACGTCCCATCGGCAGTCGGGTGGACGGGTGTCGCGTACTCCTTGGGGTACATGGCGCGCTGGGCCTCGATGGCCCGGCGCAGCTTCTCATCCGCTTCCGGCAGCGGAATCGTGCGAATCCACGTCATCGGATCCTACCGGTTCGAGAGTGAGTGGCCGACGAAAGAGAAATACGTACACAGGGGCGCCGAGGGCAACGATGCCGACGCCCAGGGCCGCTTGCAGCGGATTGTGGCCCGCCAGCAGCACCAGTAACAGCAGCACGAGAGCCAGGAAGAGCACGGGCGTGAGGGGATAGCCCCAGGTCCGATACGCCGACGTGGGAGAACGGCGACGGATCCGGAACAGTCCGGCGACCGTGAGGCCGACGAACAGCACGGTCACGAAGACGAAGTACGCGATGATCTGATTGAAAGTCCCAAGCGCAACATAGATCGACGCGATCGCCGCCTGGATCGCGATTGCGCGCGCAGGCGTGCCGAACCGCGGATGCACGAC
>QHUE01000148.1 GCA_003221825.1 Gemmatimonadota bacterium | reverse complement strand
CAGCTCGTCGTCGAGCGGCCTCTCGCCGACCGAGATCTTCGGCCGAATGCGCCGGCTCGACCGTTGCCTCGTCACCCACCCGCTGAACCCGCCGGAGCTGATTCCACTCGTCGAAGTGGTGCCGGAGGGCCGTACGTCCCCCGCCAGCATGCAGCGCGCGGTGGAGTATTTGCGCTCCCTGGGCCGCTTCCCCATCGTCCTCAAGAAGTCGATCCCCGGTTACGTCGTGGGTCGCGTGTCGGCTGCCGTATGGCGGGAATGCATCGACCTGGTCGTGCAAGGCGTGATCAGCGTCGACGACCTCGACCGCGCCGTATCGCTCGGCCCAGCGATCGGCTGGGCGGCGGCCGGCCCGCACCTGACCTACCACCTGGCCGCCGGGGAAGGCGGGATCCGCGGGTTCACGCAGCACCTGCTGGCGAGCTTCGAGAGCTGGTGGCAGCAGCTCGCCCACTGGGCGCAGCTCGATCCCGACCAGCAGCGCACGTTGATACAGTCCATTGAGAAGGCGTATAAAGGAAAAGTCGAGTTCCTGCGGGAGGCCAGAGACCGCCGTCTCAGCGCGATTCTCAGGGCGTTGGAGCAGGCACGCGGACCATCAGGATCGGAATCCGGCTGACGTGTCGTAATGCTGTCGCGGTGGTGCCGTGAACCACATCGCTCAGCAATGAGTGCCCGTGTGTCGCCATCGCGATGAGATCGACCGCTTCCCGCTCCGCCGTCGCCGCTATTTCCTTCGCAGGGTCGCCGGCCGCCAGTACCGCGTCCACTGCGATGCCCGCCTGCCGCAGCTCCTGCGACATCCGCTCCAGATAGGCCCGGTCTTCCTTCATTTCTTGTGACTCGCGCAGGTTGAGCTGCTCCATGTTCCGCGCCGCCCATCCGTCGGCGACGTGGACCAGCACCACTTCGGCGCCGAGCAGCTTCGCGAGACCGGTGACGTGTGAGAGGATGGCGCCGTCGGCGGGTCCGTTCTCGAGCGGTACGAGGATGCGCTTGTACATCAGCTGACCCACCCTTTGAACGTCTGCACCAGGAGCCAGGCGTTGAGCGTCGCAATGAACACCGCAACCGGGCACAATCGCGATCAAGCGGGTGATGAGGCGCCGCAGCCAGGGCCGGATCCGGATGTTCAGGAATCCTTCCATCACGATCTGGCCCGCCAGCGTCCCCGTCAGGGTCGAATTCTGACCCGACGCGAGCAGCGCGAACGCGAATACCGCGCTGGCGCCCGTCACGCCGAGCAGCGGCGTCAGCAAGCGATAGGCATCCTGGATTTCCGCGACGCCCGTTTCACCCACGCGGTGGAAGGTCGCCGCGGCAACGATGAGGATGGCGGCGTTGATGAAGAGCGCGAACGACAGCGCAACGGTCGAATCGATGAATGCGAACTTCACCGCCTCGCGTTTGCCGGCCGCCGTCTCCTCGTAGCTGCGGGTCTGCACGACCGACGAATGCAGATAGAGGTTGTGGGGCATGACGGTCGCGCCGAGGATGCCGATCGCGATGTACAGTTTGTCCGGGTCCCGCAGGATGGTCGCCCTGGGCAGGAAGCCGGCGAGCACCGCGCCGGCTTCGGGCTTCGAGATCAGGATCTCGAACAGGAAGCAGCCGGCGATCGTGGCGATCAGGACCACGACCAGCGCCTCGAGCAGCCGGAATCCTTTGTGCTGCATGTAGAGCACGATCAGCACATCGAGCGACGTGATCACGATGCCCCACGCCAGCGGGATGCCGAACAGCAGGTTCAATGCGATCGCCGAGCCGATGACCTCCGCGAGATCGCACGCGGCGATCGCGATCTCGCAGATCACCCACAGGAAGAACGACATCGGGCGGGAGTAGTGATCGCGGCACGCCTGCGCCAGATCGCGGCCGCTCACAATGCCGAGCTTCGCCGCGAGACCCTGCAGCAGAATCGCCATCAGGTTCGAGAGCAAGATGACGGTCAGCAGCGTATAGCCGAAGCGCGCGCCGCCCGCGAGATCGGTGGCCCAGTTGCCGGGATCCATGTAGCCGACGGCGACGAGATACCCCGGTCCCGCGAACGCCAGCGCCTTCTTCCACCACGCGCCCGGCTTGATCGGAACCGTGCGGTAGACCTCGGCGAGGCTCGGCGCAACCCGAGGCTGGCGCCAGCCGGCGTCGATCGCGCTATTCGCCATCGGTCGGTCTGCAGAAGAGCAACAGCCCCAACTCCTGACCCACGACGCGGGTCGTGCCGTCGTCCCGGCGTACGATCGTCGGGCCGTTGAATGGCTGCCGCTCGATCACCCTCAACCGCACGCCCGGCGTCAGCCCCTGCTCGGCGAGATAATGGAGCCGCTCGGGATGCTCATCGTCCACTTCCTGCAGGATCACGCTGCCGCCCACGTCTGCCTCGGCGAGGGTGACGAGCTCCGCTTCCTCGATTTCCCCCGCGGCGGTCGGGATCGGCGCGCCGTGCGGATCGTAGCGCGGCTCGCCCAGGGCGTCGGCCATACGCTCGATCAGCTTCTCCGAGACGGCGTGCTCCAAGCGCTCGGCTTCGACGTGGACGTCGCCCCAGTCAAACCCGAGCTTGCTCGTGAGATACGATTCGAGAATGCGGTGACGGCGGATCATCTGCAGCGCCGCGCGCCGCCCCTGCGGCGTCAGCTGCACGCCGCGATATGGCACATGCTCGATGAGTCCCGTTTCGGAGAGACGTTTCATCATGCCGCTGACGGAGGGAGGCGCGACTTCGAGCATGGCGGCGATGTCGCTGGTGGTCGCGAAACCGCCCTGGCTGGTGAGATGGAAAACCGACTTGAGGTAGTCTTCGACCGAACGCGTGAGCGGGGGTTGCGGCGAACGAATCGCGGCACTCATAGGCTCTCCGTAGTTGCCACTGTCAACGAGACAGGGTATTAGGCTAGCCTAATTATCAAATATTGTCAAGCAAAGATGTGGATTTTGTAGGGCTAAGAAACCAGGCTAATTAACGGCGTGAGAATGCGCTCGCTCATCCCCCAAATAGTGTGTTTTCCTAGTCTGTACGCACGCAATGGGCGTTTGGGCATGCCAGGATGTTCAACCACGACCTCGCCCTGGACTCCCGGGGCTTGGAGAGACAGAAAGGATACCCAGAAGGCGTCTTGGACCTCTGAATTGACGACGATGGTGGGCCTCGCTGTCAACGCGAATACAAATGGCCGCACCACGACCGGCGGCAGGACGGGAGTCCGGGGATACAGATCGTCGAGGACGCCCAGCCGCTCCGCCGGTGACAGGTCGACGCCGATTTCTTCGTGGGTTTCGCGAATCGCGGTGGCGAGGAGACTGGCGTCGCCGCGCTCGCGCCGCCCGCCGGGAAACGCGATCTGCCCCGACCAGGTGTCGCCGGCGCGGACCGCGCGGTGGATGAACAGCACTTCCAACCCTTCGGCGCCGTCGTGCAATACGACGGCGACCGCCGCGGCAATCATCCCGCTCTCGAATGGGACCTCGGTGGGCCGGTAATCGCGCAGCCTGAGACGCGCTGCTTGGAGCGTGAACACCCTTCCCTCGTCCCCCGTCCCCCTTCCCCGTTTTAAGCCGAGACGTCCTCGCCGCCGTCCACGTTGATCACGTTGCCCGTGATCCAGTCGGCGCCGGGATGGGACAGCGCCACGATGGCGCCGCCGAGGTCGTACGGCGTGGTCAGCCGGTGATGCGGATTCCGCTGCGTCGCGATCTCGATGAGCTTCTCGTTGCCGGGGATCTTGCGGAGCGCCGGGGTGTCGGTGACGCCGCCGCGCAGGGCGTTCACGGCGATTCCAAACGGCGCGAGCTCGAGGGCGAGCTGGCGCGTGTGCGACTCGAGAGCGGCTTTGGCCGCCGACACCGCGCCGTAAGTCGCGAACACCCGCGTCGACCCGGACGACGTCATCGAGAAGATCCGGCCGCCGTTCCCCATCAGCCCCTGCTTCACGACGCCCTGGGCCCAGTAGACGAGCGAGTGGGCCATCACGTCCAGCGTCATGTCGATATTGGCCTTGTTCAGGACGTCGTCGCCGATGTACGGCTTCAATGTCCCGAACGCGAGCGAATGCAGCAGCACGGCGACGTTGAGTCTCTGTTTGGCCAGCTCGGCGAGGACCTCGGTGCGCTTCGCTTCGTCGGCCGCGTTGATGTTGAAGTATTGCGTCTGGCGGCCGAGTTTCTCGATGTCGCGGCGAATCTCGGCCACGTGCTCGAGGCCGGCCTTGCGGTCGAGGTGGACGCCGGCGATGTCGTAGCCCGCCTGAGCGAGCGCACGCGCCGCGCCTTCACCAAATCCACTGGATGCCCCCAGAATGAGGGCCCATTTCGGGCTCTTGGTCTGCGCGTGTGTGTTGTCTGGCATGGCGATATAATAGCCGACATCCGATGAGAAGCCACGTGTGGATGGGATTGAGCCTGATTGCCGGCCTCTTGCTCGGCCTGCTCGCCGCGGCGTTGGCAGAACTCCACCACCCCGCGCTCGCCGCGGTGTTGGTCGGCATTGCGCCTGTTGGCACCCTCTTCAAAAACCTCCTTTCCATGGTCGCCATTCCCCTGGTGGCCACCGCGCTCTTCGCCGGCCTCGCCAAACTGGGCGAGTTGCGCACGCTCGGCCGGCTCGTAGTCCGGACGCTGGGATTTTTCTGGGCGACGTCGCTAGTCGCGATCGCGCTCGGATTTGCCGTCGGCAGCCTCATGCTGCCGCGTGCCGCCGTCACCCCGGAACGGCAGGCGATCTTGCGGGCGGCAGCCGTCGATCCCGCCACGATTCAGAGCGCCGCCCAGAGCGTGCCAACCGGCGTGCAGTTCATCGTGCAATTGGTGCCCGCCAACCCCTTCAAGGCGGCCGCAGAGGGCAACCTGCTGCCCGTCATCGTGTTCGTCACCATCTTCGGCATCGCGGCCGCGACGCTCCCGCTCGACAAGCGCGCGCCACTCATCGGCCTGGCCGACGCCGCGACCGATGCGCTCATCCGGATCGTCCAATGGGTCCTCCTGATCGCGCCGATCGGCATCTTCGCGCTCGTGGCTCCGACGGCGGCGCAATACGGCTGGGAGGTGGTCCGCGCGATGCTCTGGTTTATCGCCGCCGTCATCACCGGCGCCGCCCTGTTCATTGCCGTCGTCTACCTGCCGAGCGTCGCGCTGATCGCGCATCTCGCTCCACGGCGGTTCCTGCGCGCGGCGTTTCCCTCCATGATGGTGGCCTTCTCGGCGACAACCTCGATGGCCGCCCTGCCGAACATGATCGACGCAGCCGACAAGGACCTGCAGATCCCCCGGCCCGTCTCGAGCTTCGTGCTGCCGCTGGGCGCCAGCATCAACCGCGCCGGGAGCGCGCTGTTCCAGGCAATCGCCGTGCTGTTCGTGGCCCGTTTGTACGGCATTCCGTTCGGCTTCGGGCAGATGTTTCAGGCGGCCGTCGCCGTGTTTCTCGCGTCGCTCACCGTCGCGGCCGTGCCCTCGGGCGGCGTGATCAGCCTGTTCCCCGCTTTCCAGGCGACCGGCTTGCCGGTCGCCGGCCTCAGCATCCTGTTCGGCCTCGATCGGATCTCCGACATGTTCCGCACGATGACGAACGTCACCGGCCACCTCGCGAGCGCCGTCGTCGTCGCATCGATCGAGAATCGAAAATGAGTTGGCTGCTCGCTGCGCCCTGGATCCTGGTGCTGCTGCTCATCCTGTCTCGCCACGTGTTGCACGGACCTCGGCTGCGCGCCTACGAGCCCCTCAGGTCCGGACCGCTCGTCTCCGTCATCATTCCCGCGCGCAACGAGGCCCGCAACATCGAGCGCTGCGTGCGTTCCGTACTCGCCACCACGTATTCGCCCATTGAATTGATCGTGGTCGATGACCGCTCGACCGACGGCACGGCCGCCATCGTCGAGCCCATGGCCGGCGCACGCCTCCGGCTGGTGCGCGGGGCCGAGCCGCTGGCGGGATGGTTCGGGAAACAGTGGGCGATCGTGCAGGGCTACAAGGTCGCCCGGGGTGAGTTGTTGCTGTTCGCGGACGCCGACACCAGGCACGAGCCCGAGCTGCTGGCGCGCGCGGTGCGCGGCCTGCTGGACGAGCGCGTCGATCTGTTCACCGTGCTGCCGCGCCAGGAGATGCGCACGTTCTGGGAACGGCTGATACAGCCGCACATCTTTCTCGCCCTCGAGAGCCGATTTGGCTACCTCGGGTCGGTGAACCGCACACGCATCTACTGGAACGCGATCGCGAACGGGCAATTCATTTTGACCACGCGAGCGGCGTACGAAGCGGTGGGCACGCACACCGCGGTCAGGCACAGCGTCGCGGACGACGTCATGCTGGCGCAACTCTATGTGCGGGCCGGCAAGGACATCTTCATCGCGCAGGCGCGCGAGTTCATGACCACGCGCATGTACGCGTCGCTCAGCGAGATCCTCGCGGGATGGACCAAGAACCTCGCGTCGGGCGCGCCGCTGATGGCGCCGCCGATCAAACTCGTTCGCGCCGCACTTCCGTACCTGATGTGGTTGCCGGCGCTGTGCTGGCTCGCGCCACCGATTCTGTGGCTCGCGACTGGCTGGCACTGGGCCGCCATCGCTACGGTGATATCGCTGCTCACCTGGGTCACGGTGTACGCCAGTGAACGAGCGCCGGTCTGGTATGCGCTGCTCTATCCGCTCGGTTCAGCCGTCGTCGCCTTCATCATGATTCGATCGGCCTGGCGCGGCCGGCGACTGATCGAATGGCGCGGCCGCAGGTATCGAGCCTAGAAGTACAGACCCAGGGCAACCATGACCCGAATGCGGTCATAATAGCCATGCCCTGTTACCCGACTCGCCGGATCGTTGTCCTTAAACGAGAGATAGCCGGCCGAAAGGCCCGCAGTCCCCCCGACGCTGACATTCGACGTGAGCATATAGGCCGCGCCCAGCTCGAAATTGAGTCCGGCATTCCACGTGGTTTGACGAATATTGCCGGCGGTGATGTCGATCATCTGATCGCTCCAACCACCCTCCAAGGCCAGCGTCCGAAAGGAGACAACCTTCGGGTGCCCTGTCTGGTAGCTGCGTTTCCCCAGGCGGGCACTGAGACTGATGGCCTGCTGATCCGCACTGGTCGTCGTGGCGCTGAGCTTGTCCGTATTCGTCGCGTCGAGCACGAGCGCCGAGTTTGAAAGATCGAGTAGCCACGCCGAGCGTGCGCTCGTAAAGCGCAGCACCCCAAGACTGAACAGATTGGAATTGCCGCCGAACTGCATTGCCCACTGACCGCCGTGAAAGGGGGATTCCTGTGCGGCCAGGCACAACGGAATCAATGACAGCGCGAGAGCGAGCGGCTTGACTCGGGACACGGGGCCTTCCGGGTAAGGGATTTGGAAGGCTATTAGCGTTGCGCGCCACTTTGCAACACCGGGCGCCCTAAACGTCATACAGCTA
>QHUE01000147.1 GCA_003221825.1 Gemmatimonadota bacterium | reverse complement strand
ATTTGCGTCGCGCATGTGCGAAGTATCTTCCTGGAGCCTCATGTTCGCAACCGCATTGCTCGTGCTTCAAGCGACGTTCCAGAGTCCGCGCCTCGTCGAAAGCTCCGGCGTGGCGGTGAGTCGCGCGTACCCCGGCGTTCTGTGGACGCACAACGACTCGGGCGATGGACCGTACCTCTACGCAACGGACCTGCGGGGCACCGACCGCGGCGCGTTGCTCGTCCCTGGAGCCCAGGCAATCGATTGGGAAGACATGTCGCTCGGCCCCTGCCCGGTCGCCTTTCCCCTCCAACCCCGCCCGCCCCGATCGAACGCCCCAACCTGCATCTATCTCGCCGATACGGGCGACAACTTGGAGTTCCGGCCGTTCGTCACGATCTATGCGATTCCGGAACCGGCACCGCCGGCACGCGCGAGCGATACGGCGGGCACCACGCGGGCGCCGGCGGTACTGCGGCTGCGGTATCCGGACGGCGTACACGACGTGGAGGCGGTGTACGTATCGCCGCGCGATACGGCGGTGTATCTCGTCAGCAAAGGCGCCACGCGGGGCAGCGCGATTCGATTGTATCGCGTCGACCGGAGCGCGTGGCGCATGCCCGATACCACGTTGGACGTTGTCGTGGCGACGGTGGTGCAGACCCTCGATATCCGCCCGAACGCCGAGGCGGGCCGTCTCGTCACGGCGGGCGCCGTCCGCCCCGACGGCCGGCTCGTGGCGCTCCGGACCTACTCCGAGATCTACCTTTTCTATCCCGGCATTGGCGGCCGGCTGGTGCCGGCGCGCGAGCGTCCCTGCAACATTGCCGGCATCGAGATCGGCGGTGAGGCGATCGACTTTCTCGATGACTCGACGTTCGTCCTCACGAGCGAAGCGGGCCGCCAACGTCCCGGTACCATCGACACCGTCACATGTGGGCTTTCACGGGAGCACGGAAACCAATGACGAACAAGTGTTGGCATGCTGCCGCGATGCTGGTATTCGTGGCGATCACGGCGACGGCGCAGCAGTCCCCCGCGATTCCGGTCGACACGGCCGCCATGGACGCCCATTTGCGCTTCCTGGCGAGCGACCTGCTCGAGGGTCGCGCACCCGCGACGCGAGGCGGCAAGCTCGCGACGGCATACATCGCGGCGCAGTTCCAGGCGCTCGGACTCGAGCCCGCCGGCGCGAACGGGACGTACTTCCAGCCGGTCGCGTTGGTTGGAATGACGCCCCAGCCCACGTTTTCGTGGGGCAGGGCGGGAAGCGCGCCCGAGAGCCTCGCCTACCGCGACGCATTCGTCGCGTGGGGGGAACGGCCCGAAGCCGATATCTCGGCGAGTGGCGAGGTCGTCTTCGTCGGCTACGGTATTCGTGCGCCCGAGTGGCAGTGGGATGACTACAAGGGCGTCGATCTGCATGGGAAGGTGCTGCTCATGCTCGTCAACGATCCGGGACTCGTGGATTCGACTGTCTTCCTCGGCAAGATCCTCACGTACTACGGCCGCTGGACGTACAAACTGGAAGAAGCAGCTCGGCAAGGCGCGGCGGGGGCGATTCTGATTCATACGACCGAGAGCGCGACCTACCCGTGGGAGGTCGTCCGCGGGTCATGGTCGGTGGAGCAGTTCAAGCTCGATCAGCCGCATGCGCCCAGCATCGCGTTCGCGGGTTGGGTGACCGAGGCCAGCGCGCGTGCTGCCCTCACCGGCGCCGGATTGAATCTCGACTCGTTGAGTCGGGCGGCAGCGCGGCGCGACTTCCGCCCCGTTGCCACCGGGATCACGGCGTCGGTGCAAATTCACAGCGCACTGCGGCGCGTGGAATCGGAGAACGTGGCGGCACGCCTGCCGGGGGGGGCGGGGGGGGGCCGCGATCCGCGTCTCGCGTCGCAGGCGGTGCTGATCACCGCGCACTGGGATCACAAAGGCATCGGTCCCGCCATCCGCGGGGATTCCATTTACAACGGCGCCGAGGACAACGCATCGGGTGTTGCCGCGATCCTGGGTGTCGCCAAATCGCTCACGCAGCTGCCGCGAACTGCGCGCTCGATCCTATTCGTCGCGACCACCGCCGAAGAGAGCGGCTTGCTCGGCAGCGAAGCCTACGTACAGCGGCCGCTCGTCCCGCTCGCCCAGACCGCGGCGGTGTTGAACCTCGACGTCACGAACGTGCGTGGCGCGACCCGCACCATCGGGGCCCTTGGCAGGGATCGATCGACGCTGGGCCCGGTGATTGCGGCGGCCGCGCAGGCCGAGACACTCACCCTCGAGGCGAAGCCGGATGTGCGTGGGTCGTTCTTCCGTTCCGATCACTTCCCGTTTGCGCGCGCCGGCGTCCCGGCCCTATCGATCTTTGCCGGCGACGATTTTGTCGGGCGTCCCAAGGGTTGGGGCGAGGAACAAGAGAACGTCTACAATCAACAGCGCTATCATCAGCCGAGCGACGAGTATCAGCCCACGTTCCGCTACGACGGCATGGCGCAGGAGGTTCGCGTGACGGTGCGAACCGCGCGCGCCATCGCCAACGATGTCGCGATGCCCAAGTGGCTGCCGTCCTCGGAGTTCCAGCGGCCACAGCCGTAGGTGCAACGAATTGCACGCTCGGAGGATTATCGGAACATCTTGGGCGACAAGGGGTTAATCTGCGCCGATTGCCTATTGGCCGGGGGGCGGATAAGTTTGCGCCCGTTTTTCACCCGGCAGCCCCTGCTGGTCCGACCTCGTACCATTGGAGCGGCGGTTGGAGATTCCCTCCACGCATACGGTGCCTCTGTCGTGGTTGTATGAGGCCGCCAGTCTCCCCATCCAGTATCGGACACTTACCGAAGTCGTCCCTGAGCCGGCGCGCGACTTCGAGCGGCTAGCGTCGCTCCGCGAAGAGATGCTGCATTACAAGGAAGCGCTCGCCATTGTCCGCAAGCAAAAAGACACGGGGCTGTGGGGAGCGAATCTGCTGGCGCCGGCGCCTTCGAAGGCGATGGGATGGAAGGAAGTCGGGACGGTCTTTCAGTACCGGCGGCTGCTCGAGCTCGGCTGGGCGCCTGACGGGCGCACGTTCCGGTTCGCCGATCGCTTTCTCTTCCGGCTCCTGTCACGAGATGACGATCCCGCGCTGCTCGTCGAGTTCCAACGCGTCGCCAAAAGCGATCCCGGCCTTGGGCTGTGGGCGCGGAGCATGGGCGCGCAAGCAGCGGCGGCGGCGCTGGCGCGCGGCGCTCACCAGGATGACCCGCGCCTGCGTGGCGCGGCCCATCGTATCGCCAGCGACATCTCGATGTACCTGCGGAGCGAGCTGGCCCAAAAGCCGTTCAAGAAGGCTCAAGGGAAGACGGTGCTCGACCCGCTCGCCTATCCGCCGACGGTATTCTCGATCGAAATGCTGTCGTTCATGCCAGCCGTGCAGCGCGAGCGCGCGGGATTCCTCGAGCGTCTGGCGGCATACTTCTCGCTGCCGACGCCCCGTCGCTCGTTCTTCATTCTGGCCGGCAAGAGGGTGTTCCGACCGCTGTTCGAGGTCTTGGGTGATCCGATGCACGCCGACGCCCAGGGCCGGGTGACCGACGTCGCGTTCGCCGTGTACTGGCTGGAGCTCCTGGCGCGGCTGGGGATCGTGCGGCAGGTGTCGATCGCGTCCAAGGTTCTGGCCCGGTTGTACAGCGAATGTGACGACCAAGGGATCTGGAGCCCGGCTGGTCTCCGGGTCATGCCGAAGTCGACGAACCCCGTGATATCGCACTATTTCCCGCTCGAAGGGCCGGGGAAAAGCCCCGCGCAGCGCCAGACGGACGTCACGTTCCGCCTGGCGCTCATCGCGAGGCTGCTGGGAATGCCGTTGAACGTCGTTTAAGGATGGCGACCTGCCAACTTAAGTAGTAGTATCTGCTACTACAGTGCCAATCGATTTGACGCCTTTTGGCTTTACACCCACCGAGTCGCTGGTTTACGCGACGCTCTTGCGCCTCGGCCCTTCCACCGGCTACGCCGTCGCGCGCGGTGCTCGCCTGGCGCGAGCCAATGCCTACGGCGCCCTGGAAGGCCTGGTCTCGCGCGGCGCCGCCACGCGCACGCCGCCACCCCAGCGCCCGGCGCGATATCGCCCGACCGATCCCCAGGCCTTGATCACGCAGCTCGCCACGTTGCAGGGGGAGGCGTTGGACCGGCTGGGTCGCGCGCTGCGCGATTTCTCCCGACCGGGCGAACCGGTCACGCGGGAAGTTGCCGGCATTCGCGCGGTCGCGAATCTCGTGATGCAGTTGGTCGCCCGGGCGGAGCGGAGTGTAAAAGGGATCATGGCGGTCGAGTTGTGGCGGCCGACGCTGCCCGCCTGGCGACGCGCCGCGGAGCGCGCGCGCATGACCGTGCGGGTGCGCGGCGGCATGCCCGCCGACGCGCCGGCGTGGCTCGAGCCCGCCACGGACGACGCGCCCAATGCGACGATACTCCTGATCGACGAGGCGCAGCTCGTGATGACGACGGGCGAAGGCGAGGCGATCGCCGGCTTCTGGACTTCTCACCCCCTCATCGTGGTCCTGGCCCAACGCGCGCTCTAAGTCTGTGCGGCCTCGCGTTGGTCCTCGCCGCGTGCCGCGCGTCTCCAATTCCCGAGACGCAACGTTATCCCGCCGGCACCCCGTTCCGCGCGCAGTATCGGACCGTGGATGGCACACGGCTGCGGCTGATCGACACCGGCAACGGCACGCCGGTCGTATTCATTCACGGCATTGGCGCCTCGCTGTACGGCTGGCGCTCCCAGCTGGCGCCCGTCGTGGCGGCGGGCTATCGCGTCGTCGCCTTCGACAATCGCGGCTTCGGGTTCTCCGACAAGCCGGCGCACGGATACACCAACGCGGCGTACACGCACCTCGTCGTGTCGCTGCTCGACTCGCTGGGCATCGCGAGTGCCGTGCTGGTCGGTCACTCCATGGGCGGAGCAATCGCCGCGGACGTCGCGCTCGCACATCCCGATCGTGTGCGCGGGATGGTGCTGATCGACGCCGCCGGCTATGGCATCCGTTGGCCCGGCGTCCTCAAGATGGCGCGCTGGCCATTTCTGGGTGCGATTGCCACCACGTTCCGCGGACGCTGGATCACCGGCCGAATTGTGCGCTCGACATTTGCCGATCCCGATAAAGTCACCGAGGCGGACGTCGATCAGTATTACGCGCCGGTTCCGGATCCGGACTATGGACGCGCCTTGCGAGGCGTGCTCCGGGAGTTCAGGTTCGACACCCTCGGCGGAGGACGCCTGAGTGCCGTGCAGACGCCCACGCTGATCCTCTGGGGCGACGACGATCGGTGGATCGCCTTGCGTGATGGCACCAGATTCGCGCGCGAGCTGCCACGCAGTGAGTTCGTGGTCGTCTCACGTACCGGACACGACGCACCGGAGGAATCGCCCGACCAGGTCAATCGTTTGCTGCTCGATTTTCTCAAAGAAGGTCTGACCCGCATTCCGGAGAACGTCGCATGGTCATCACCGTCATTGCGCTCCTGGCGCTCCAACAACCCCTAGACTCTGCGTACACCGCAAAGATCCGTGAGCTGACCACCGAGCCGCGCTTCAACACCGAGCTCACCGATCATCTCCCCACCGACTCCCGAGTCCCGAGTCCCCTGATGGTCCTGGGCTATGTCCCGGGTACCGTCGGCCGGCTTTCCTACGTCGCCGACATCACGCGCTACTTTCGCGCGCTCGATGAGGCGTCGCCGCGCGTGAAGGTGTTCGATCTCGGCACGAGCGACGGGGGGCGGCCCATGATCATCGCTGCGATCGCCGACTCCGCCACAATTACGCAGCTCGAGCACTATCGCGACATCACTGCTGCACTCGCGGATCCCCGGCGGCTGGCCGCCGACACCGCGCGGCGGCTGATCGCGGCCGGAAAGCCGATCTACTACTTGACCGGCTCGATCCACTCACCGGAGACCGGCTCCCCGGAAATGCTGATGGAATTGGCCTACCGCCTGGCTGTCGAGGACACCCCGTTCATCAGGCAAATTCGCGACAGCGTCATAACACTCATAACGCCAGTGACCGAGGTGGATGGGCGCGACCGGATGGTCGACGTCTACCGCTACCGGAAGGCCAACAAGAACAACGGCCCGGGATTGATCTATTGGGGCAAATACACGGCCCATGAGCTCGCGTTCCAGGAGATCACGGCGCTGACCAGTCGCGGCCTGCCCGGCGTCTGGACGCACGATTTCTACGACGGCTGGACGCCCAACTACATGTTCTGGGTCGCGAACGGCCACAACTCGATCGGCCGGTTCTACGAGACGTATACGTCGCGCGGTGCCGACTGCCATACCGTCAAGCTGCCCGACCGCCAGACTTCCGTCGAATGGTTCCGCCCCAATCCGCCGCTCAACGGGGTGCGGTGGTGCATTCGCAACAACATCAACTACCAGCAGTCCGCGCTGCTCATCGCGCTGAACTACATGGCGCGCAATGGCCATCGCTACCTCGATCAGTTTTATCGCAAGGGCGTGCGGGCCATCGAGCGCGGGCGCGCGAAGGACGGTCCCAACGCGTTCCATATCCCGGCGAATCAGGGCCGCGCCGTCGAGGCGGCGAATCTCGTAAACCTGCTGCGGTTCCATGGCATCGAGGTCCAGCGGGCCACCCAGGCGTTCAAGGCCGGCGGCATGGACGTCGCGGCCGGCGATTACCTCGTGCCGCTCGATCAGCCGTACGGCCCGCTCGCGAAGAGTTACTTCAGCAAACAAGACTACGGGGCCAACGACCCGCAACCGTACGACGACACCGGTTGGACGCTGCAGTACGTGCGGAACGTTGCATTGCATCCGATCAACGACACGACGGTGCTGCACGCCCCGATGACGCCACTGACGACCGACGCGCGCGTGAAGGGTGAAGTCACGACTGCCAGTGGGGCGACCGCGTATCTCATCGCGCCGACGACGGAGAGCGGCCTGATCCAATTCCGCCTCGCGTTGCGCGATGTACGGATGTGGGCGAGCGAGGACTCGTTTACCGTCGGCCAGCGCTCGTGGGGGCGAGGCACGACGATCATCCCGGCCGCGGCGGGCGTGGAGCGGCGAATCAGGCAAGCCGCCGAATCGCTCGGACTCAACGTGGCCGGCGTGCCGACGACGCCACCGGTCGCGCGGCACGAGCTCGACCTGCCGAGGATCGCGCTCGTGCACTCCTGGCTGAATACGCAGAACGAGGGATGGGTGCGGTACGCGTTCGACGTGTTGAAGATTCCGTACACCTACCTGAGTGTGCAGCAGCTCAACCGGCGCGATCTGCTGCGGCAATTCAACGTGCTGGTGCTGCCGTTCGTCTCGAATAACCCGCAGCAGATCGTCAACGGGCTGCCCATGAACGGCCCGCCGATCCCGTGGCGGCGCAGCGCGCTCACACCTAACCTGGGCGGCCAGGATTCCACCGACGACGTGCGGCCCGGCATCGGCCTCGAGGGGATGGCCGCACTCAATCAGTGGATCGCGGCCGGCGGTGTGGTGATTACCGAGGGCGGGACGTCGGGTGTGTTCACGGAGTACGGCGTGACGCGCGGCGTCGACATCGCGCCGGCGCGGCAGCTGCGTGCGTCCGGCGGCATCTACCGCGCCGTCATGAAGGACGCGCGCAGTCCGATCGCGTACGGATACGCGGACACCCTGGCGGTCTACTTCAACCAATCGCCGCTCTTTCAGGTGGACACGAGCACCGATGTGCCGGAGGACCAAGATCCCGGTCTGACCGCCGAGCAGGCGCGCACACGTCAACACGATTCTGAATTGGAATGATCTGGGGGTCGCGTGGCCCAGCGCGCCGAAGGCGAGTGCGCGGGCAGTGGCGGCGCCGGAGGATGGGCCTTAGATTTCGTCAACCAAACGGTTGACGAAATCGAGCAAATGCCACCTAAACTTAGTAATGACAGAGCGTTACGAATCGTGGCGGCCGCCCGCGAAGAGTTTGCCAAGCGTGGCTTCGCGGGTGCGCGCGTAGAGCAGATCGCGCGACGGGCAGGCGTCAACAAGCAACTGTTGTTCTACTACTACCACTCCAAGCGCGGTCTCTTCCAAGCGGTGCTCGCGCAATCCGCCGGCGAGCTGGAGGCGGCGCTGGCGGAACTAGCCTACCCGCCTGGCGGACCGCTGGAGCGGCTGCGGCTCACTCTCGCCGCGCAGTTCGAGTTTCTCGCCCAACATCCGCAGGTGGTCGCCCTGATCGGGCAGGGGACCCGTTCAGGCGCCGCGTTCGCGCCCGCGATCAACCGGCTGGTGGTATTGCGTGCGGAGGGTCAGGGTCTGGGCCAGGTGCGGGACGATGTCGACCCGCACCTCGCTGCCGCCCAGGCACTGATCCTGATGGTGGGCTACCTCAGCATGGAAGCTGTTGTGGCGGCAAGCGCCCGGCCCCTGGGTGCCGACGAGCCAGCGCTCCGCGAGCGCTGGCGCGAAGCCGCCGTCGATCTAGTTGTGGCCGGAGTGAGCGCGAGCTAGGCCGATCGGCGCTTCCGTTTCGAAGATCAGATGGCCCGACTCAAACCGCGCCCCGCGCAGGGCCAGGCTCAACACATCGCCCAACTCCTCCACGAGATGCACGTCGAGCGTCTTGCGGACCTCTTCAGGCAGATCCTCGAGGTCGGGCTCGTTCTCCTTCGGCAGGATCACCGACCTGATGCCGGCCCGCACCGCGCCGAGCACCTTTTCCTTCACGCCGCCGATGGGGAGCACCCGTCCGCGCAGCGTGATTTCGCCCGTCATCGCAATGTCGTGGCGGGCCGGGCGCCGCGACAGCGCCGACACGAGTGCCGTGGCCATCGTGATGCCCGCCGACGGGCCGTCCTTCGGAATGGCGCCCGCGGGAACGTGCACGTGAATGTCGGTGTCGACGAAGGCGCCTGCCGGAATGCCCAGGAGATCAGCGTGTGACTTGGCGTACGTCAACGCCGCGCGGGCGGACTCCTTCATGACGTCGCCCAACTGACCCGTGAGGACCAGCTCGCCCTTGCCCGGCATCACACTGGCTTCGACGAACATGATATCGCCGCCCACGGGCGTGTAATACATCCCCGTCGCCACGCCAACCTGATCCTCGCCGGCCATGCGCTCGGGATGGACCTTCGGCCGCCCGATGAGGTCGGGAATGTCCTTGGGCGTGACCGTCACTTTCTGCGTCGCGCCATCGGCAATCTTGCGCGCGACCTTGCGGCCGAGCTTGCCGATTTCGCGCTCGAGCTGGCGCACGCCCGCCTCGCGCGTGTAGCTCGCGATGATCTCGGCCAGAGCCGCGTCGGTCAGCTCGAGCTGATCGGCACGCAGGCCGTTCTCGCGGTTTTGGCGCAGCACGAGATAGCGCTTGGCGATCTCGAGCTTCTCGCGCTCGGTGTAGCCCGCGAAGTTCACCGTCTCGAGCCGGTCGAGCAGCGGCCCCGGAATGCCTTGCAGGAAGTTGGCGGTCGCGATGAATAACACCTCAGAGAGGTCGAACGGCACGCCGAGATAGTGGTCCGTGAACGTGTCGTTCTGCGCCGGATCGAGCACTTCGAGCAGTGCGGCGGCCGGGTCTCCCTGGAAGGAAATGCCCAGTTTATCGACCTCGTCGAGCAGGAAAATCGGGTTCTTGGCACCTGCCTGCTTCATGCCCTGGATGATCCGACCGGGCATCGCCCCGACGTAGGTGCGCCGGTGGCCGCGAATGTCGGCCTCGTCGCGGGCCCCACCGAGTGAAATCCGGACGTAGGGCCGCCCCATCGCGCGTGCGATGGACTTGGCGATCGATGTCTTGCCGACGCCCGGCGGTCCGACGAACAGCAGCGTCGGCGCCCGCGCGGCGCGATCGTCCTCGTTTCCCGGCGCCTCTTCCTTGGGCTGCTGCTGACGGAGCTGGCGCACCGCGAGGAACTCGAGCACCTGATCTTTCACATCCTGGAGCCCGTAGTGATCCTCCTCGAGGATTTCCGCCGCCCGTTTCAGGTCGAGCGACTCTTCCGTCCGCTTGTTCCACGGCAGCTCGGCGATGGTCTCGAGATAGGTACGAATGACCTGCGCTTCCATCGACTCCCGGCCGGCACGCTCCAGCCGTGCCAGCTCGCGGTCGACTTCCTTGCGCGCGGCCTCCGGCAACTCGAGCGCGTCCAGCCGCTTCTTCAGATCATCGGCCTCGGCCGCCTCTTCCTCTTCACCGAGCTCCTTGCGAATGGCTTTCATCTGCTCGCGGAGCAGCATCTCGCGCT
>QHUE01000142.1 GCA_003221825.1 Gemmatimonadota bacterium | reverse complement strand
CAGCAGATCCAGCGTCTCGGGAATCTCGATCCGGTGGTCCGCCAATTTATCGAGCGCCGTGTCGCCTTCCGTCACGATCGCAATCACGCGGCCGCCGCGCGCCTTCACCTCTTCGATATTGCTCACCACCTTCTGATGCACGCCATCCTTGGGCGCGATAAAGACGACCGGCATCAGATCGTCGATCAACGCGATCGGGCCGTGCTTCATCTCGGCTGCCGGATAGCCCTCGGCATGGATGTAGGAGATTTCCTTGAGCTTGAGCGCACCCTCGAGCGCGACGGGAAAGTTGTAGCCGCGGCCCAGGTACAGCACGTTCTGCGCGCGAATCAGCCGGTCGGCCAGCTGCTCGATGAGCGGCGCCTTGGCGAGGACCTGCTTCACCAGGTCGGGGAGCTTGGCCAGCGCCCGCACGACTTCCCGCCCCTGCAGGATGGAGAGGGCGCGCAGCCGGCCCATTTTGAGGGTCAAGAGCGCCAGCGCGATGATCTGACTCGTGAACGCCTTCGTACTCGCCACGCCGATCTCGGGGCCGGCGTGGAGATAAATGCCGCCATCCACCTCCCGCGCGATCGTGCTGCCCACGACGTTGACCAGCCCCAGCGTGCGAGCGCCGCGCCGCTTCGCCTCGCGCAGCGCCGCCAGCGTGTCGGCCGTCTCACCCGACTGGGAAATGCCGATTACGAGCGTGCGCTCGTCGACGATGGGGTTGCGGTAGCGGAACTCCGAGGCGTACTCGACTTCGGTCGGGATGCGCGCCAGCTCCTCCATCATGTATTCGCCGATCAGCGCCGAATGCCAGGAGGTGCCGCAGGCCGTGATCACGATACGCTGCACTTTGAGCAGCTCGTCGTTGCTGATATTCAAACCGCCGAAGCGGACCGTGCCTTCTTCCTCGAGCAGGCGGCCGCGGAGCGTATTTCGAACGCTCTCGGGCTGCTCCATGATCTCTTTGAGCATGAAATGCGCGTACCCACCGCGCTCGATCGTCGCGAGATCCCACTCCACGTGCATGACCTGCTTTTCCTTCTCCTCGGCGGCGAGATCCATGATGCGGTAATCGGTGGGCTTGACCTCGGCGATGTCGCCGTCGTCGAGATAGACGACCGAGCGCGTGTGCGCGAGGACCGCCGACGCATCGGACGCCACGAAGTTCTCGCCGGACCCGATGGCCACGAGTAACGGCGAGCCGCGGCGCGCGGCCACGATCGTGTCGGGCTCGCGGCTCGAAATCACGGCGATGCCGTACGTGCCCTCGACCTGGCGCAGCGCCTCTGCGGTGGCGTCGACGAGCGGTGTGCCCTTGGTGTGGCTCTCTTCGATGAGATGCGAGAGGACTTCCGTATCGGTCTGTGAGCGGAAGACGTGCCCCCGCTTGGTCAGCGCCTGCCGCAACACGCCGGCGTTCTCGATGATGCCGTTGTGCACCAGGGCGAGTGTGCCGCCGCAGTCGGCGTGCGGATGCGCGTTCACCGTGTTGGGGGCGCCGTGCGTCGCCCAGCGGGTGTGGGCGATGGCGGTCGTGCCTTCCGGCAGGTGGCTGCCGAGCTCGCGTTCCAGCACGGCGATCTTCCCGGGTGCGCGAAAGATCTCGAGGCCGCCGTTGACGACGGCCAGGCCCGCGGAATCATAGCCGCGGTACTCGAGCCGCTTCAGCCCCTCGAGCACGACGGGCGCCGCCGTCCGTTTGCCGGTGTACCCTACGATGCCGCACATAACCGCCGCCCCTCTTCGATCAACCGTTCCGCGTCGGCACCCGATGGCGCTTCCGCAATCAGTCGAATGATCGGCTCGGTCCCCGACGGCCGCACATGCAACCATCGGTCCGGCCACGCGAGCCGCAGTCCGTCCTGCGTGTCCGTCTGTGCATCAGAAAACCGTCTTCGTAACCCGTCGTACACCGATGCGAGCCGCGCCCCGCGTTCCACCTTGGCTTTCACGATCGTGTACCGCGGCGCGCGCGCGACCAGTGCACTCACCGTTACCCGTTCCCGCGCGAGCAAGGCCAGCACGAGTGTAAGGGCCACCGGCGCATCGCGACCAACGTGCAGCGCCGGGTACATCACTCCACCATTGCCTTCCCCGCCGATGACCGCTTTCAGCGCGATGATCGTGCGGGCGACGTGCGCCTCTCCGACGGGTGCACGAACCACCCGTGCGCCGTACTCTCGCGCGGCGTCTTCGACCACTAGCGACGTCGACAAATTGCAGACGACGGTCTGACGGCCCGACGGCCGGACGGCCCGTATCGCAAAGGCGAGCGTGTAGTCTTCTCCTATCGCTCGACCTTTCTCGTCGACTATCGCTAGCCGGTCCACATCGGGATCGACCGCGATCCCGATATCCGCTTTCTTCCGTCGCACCAGCGCGCCGAGGGCCTTCAGATTCTCGGGCACCGGCTCAGGCGGCCGCGGAAACAGGCCGTCGGTTTCCAGGTTGATCGCGCTCACGCGGCAACCCAACCGCTCGAGCAGCTCCGGCATCAACGCTCCGCCGGCCCCGCGCACCGTATCGAGCGCGACCCGGAAGCGGCGGCGCCGAATCGCGCGGACATCCACGCCCCGCAGCGCGAGCACGGCGCCGAGATGCCGGGAGATTGCGTCCGCATCTGCGTTCACACCGCCGATGGCGGTGACATTGGCTCGTGGCAGGGAGTCGCCCGCCGCCAACTCGCGGACCCGAGTGCCCGCTGCGATATCAAGAAAGATGCCATCGGGACCCACGAACTTGAGCGCGTTCCATTCGATGGGATTGTGGCTGGCGGTGAGAATGATGCCGCCGGCGGCCCTGTGGTGCTCGACCGCCAGTTGTACCGTGGGAGTGGCAACTAAGCCCAGATCGATTACATGGCACCCGACCGACTGCAGGCCGGCCGTCGCCGCCTGTGCGAACATCGGGCCTGATGTGCGCGCATCGCGGCCCAGAACGACACGCGATTTACCCTTCCCTCTTCCCCCGTCCCCCATCCCCGATTTTGCCCATGTGCCAAAAGCTGCCGCCCAGCGGGCGACGACTTCGGGCGTGAGGTCCGTGCCAACCAGTCCTCGGACGCCGGACACACTGATCATCAGAGTGTCGGACATGGAACGCTCAATTTAATGCGCGAATCAGGCGCGGCGTGCTTCCATCGCCCGCGTTGGCAAGCGCAAGGGCTGCAGCTGCGGCGTCGGAATGGGCAGCGACGTCCCCTCGGAGAAGGCCCGCAGGAACGCTTTCACGATGTCGGGATCGAACTGCACGCCCTGCCCTTCCTGCAGCTCGCGCATCGCGTGCTGAACCGAGAGGGACGGGCGGTAGGGCCGCACGCTCGTCATCGCGTCGAACGCGTCCGCCACGCTGACGAGGCGCGCTTCGAACGGGATCGCGTCCCCTTTCAGGCGGTCAGGCAATCCCGTGCCGTCGAGCCGCTCATGGTGCGAGCGCACAATCGAAAGCGCGCCGGGCGCGTCGCGCATCAGCGGCCCCAGAATGCGCGCGCCAATCACCGGATGCTCCATGATGTGGCGGTATTCGGCGTCGGAGAGCTTGCCCGCCTTGTGCAGGACCGATTCACTGACGCCGATCTTTCCGACATCGTGGAGCTCGGCGCCGAGTGCGATCGTATCAATGAGATCCTTGTCGAGGTCCATCGCGTGGGCGATCTCGACGGAGTAATTGGCGACGCGCATCGAGTGACCGCGGGTATACGCATCCTTCGCTTCGAGCGCGAAGACGAGCGCGTGCACGCCCTCGAGAAACAGCTCTTCGATGCGCCGCGCCTGCATCTCGACGCGCTCCTCGAGACCTTGCTGATAGTCGCGGTTCTCGATGAGGAGGCGGCGTTTGTCGAGCGCCTGCGAGACGCGGGCGCGCACTTCGTCCAGATGAAACGGCTTGGCGACGTAGTCGAGCGCCCCCATCTGCAAGCAGGCGACCGCGCTCTCCACTTCGGCTACGGCGGTGACGACGATGACGGCCGTGTCCGGCCACCGCGTGATGATTTCGCGGAGGAGTGTCACGCCGTCCATTTCCGGCATGCGCAAATCGGAAATGACGAGCGGGACGGCGCCTTTCTCGAGTTCCTGCAGCGCCTCGACGCCGGAGCCGGCTTCGGCGCAGGCGAACCCCTCTCCTTCCAGCAGGCGCACGAGCACGCGGCGCAGGCGAGGCTCGTCGTCGACGACGAGGCAGCGCATTCCGGAGAACGGCGGCATGGACCGCAAAGTATAGGTCGCTTGCCCCATGGGGAAGCCGCCCTTACGTTCCGGCCATGACGCGAGTCGCCGAACACGACCTATCGCGCCGCTTTGCGACACGCGCCGTCCACGCCGGCTACGCGGGTGATCCACTCAGCGGTGCCGTCATGGGCCCCATCTACCAGACGTCCACCTACATCCAGGAAGGACTCGGCCGCCACAAGGGCTACGAGTACGCCCGCACGCGCAATCCCACGCGCGAGGCGCTCGAGCGCAATGTCGCCGCGCTCGAAGGCGCCCTCCATGGATTCGCGTTTGGCTCGGGGTTAGCGGCGCTCGATGCGGTGATGAAGCTGCTGTCGGCCGGTGATCACGTGGTGAGCGGCGAGAATGTGTACGGTGGGTCGCACCGGCAGATGACGCACATCTGGTCGCGCCTCGGCCTGACGTTCACGTTCGTGGACGGCGGCGATGCGAAAGCCGTCGCCGCGGCCGTCACGCCGAATACGAAGATCGTGTATGCCGAGACGCCGACCAATCCGATGATGCGGCTGTGCGATCTCGCGGCGACGGGCGAGATCGCCCGCACGGCCAAAGCGCTGTTCGTCGTGGACAACACTTTCGCGACGCCCTTCTTCCAGCAGCCGCTGCAGTTCGGCGCCGACATCGTCCTGCACTCGACGACGAAGTACCTGAATGGCCATTCCGACATGGTCGGCGGCATGCTCGTCACGACCCGCGACGACATCGCCGAGCGCATCGGCTTCATCCAGAACTCCTCGGGCGCGGTGCCGGGACCGTTCGACTGCTGGCTCGCGCTGCGCGGCACCAAGACGCTGGCGCTGCGCATGCGCCAGCACGACGTCAACGGCCGGCGCGTCGCCGAATGGCTGGACAAGCACCCCCGGGTCGAGCGCGTGTACTATCCGGGGCTCAAGTCCCACCCGCAACACGAGCTCGCGGCGCGGCAGATGAAAGGGTTCGGTGGGATGCTCAGCATCGAGCTCGGCAACACGGCCTTCGCCCGCCGGTTCGTGGAGCGCACGAAGATCTTCGCGCTGGCCGAATCGCTGGGTGGTGTCGAGAGCCTGATCGGGCACCCGGCGTCCATGACGCACGCCAGCGTGCCCGCCGAGATGCGGCGCCGCATGGGGCTGACCGACAGCCTGGTGCGCCTGTCGGTCGGGATCGAAGATGTCGAGGACCTGATCGGCGATTTAGATCAGGCGTTGGCTGATGATTGATGTACGGACGCAGCATGCTGCGCCCCTACTCGAAACACGGGGTTCGCCACACCGTACGTGTGGGAATCCAATCAGGAGATAGGCATGACCCAACCAACGAATAACCTTCCCGCCGCGCGTCCGCGGAAAGTCTTGACCCAGATCGCCCCCGTCTCGTGGGAGCATCCGGCCGACCGCGCCGCGCTGCAGTCGCTGCGCGCGATTCCGGGGTTCGACCAGGTGGTGAAGAAGATCTACGGATTCATCGGCGAGCGCGGCATCCGGCTGCTCTTCCAGGCCGACGCCGTGCGCGTCGGGCCGCAGCAGTTCCCGCGCCTCAACGAGCTGTACACCGATGTGCTGACGACGATGGATTGGGACCCGCGGCCCGATCTGTTCGTATCCCAGACGCCCTTCGTCAACGCCGGCGCCTACGGGATGGACCGCCCCTTCATCGTGATCAACTCGGGGGCGCTGAAGCTGCTCGATGACGACGAAATGCGGACGCTCCTGGGCCACGAGCTGGGCCACGTGATGAGCGGACATGCGCTCTACGTGACCATCCTGATCCTGATCCTCAACTTCAGCTTCTCCACCCTGCCGTTTCTGGCCGGCATCGCGCTGCTGCCGATCCGGATCGCGCTGCTCGAGTGGTTCCGGAAGAGCGAGCTCTCGTCGGATCGCGCGGGGCTGCTCGCCACCCAGGATCCGAACGCCGCCATGCGCATGTATCTCAAGATGGCCGGCGGCGGCGACATGAAGCAGATGGACCTCAACGCCTTCCTCGTGCAGGCCAAGGAGTACGAGGAGTCCGGCGGGCCGCTCGACCGGATTTTCCAGATCCTGAATACGCTCGACCGCACGCATCCCTTCAACACGCTGCGCGCCGCCGAGCTGCAGCGCTGGATCGAGGCCGGCCACTACGAGCGCATTCTGGGCGGCGAGTACACGCG
>QHUE01000141.1 GCA_003221825.1 Gemmatimonadota bacterium | reverse complement strand
ACAGGTGCTGATGACCTGACCGCGTTGGGAGTTCCCGTTTGGAGGGGCCACGATCCGAGCCACGTGGAAGGGGCTCGGGCTGTTGTAGTTACGGCCGCGGTCCCGCGGGATCATCCGGAGTTGGAGCGCGCCCGGGCGTTGGGGTTGCCGGTCGTGCGGCGCGCCGATGCGCTCGGGGAGCTGGTCGCAGGCGGAAGAGAGGGCGTCGTGGCGGTCGCGGGGACACATGGCAAGACGACCACCACGGTCATGGTCACAGAGGCGCTCACGGCCGCCGGGCGAAATCCAACAGGACTCGCCGGCGGCCGTGTCGCTGGGTGGGGAGGCAACGCCCGCATCGGCGGCGACGAGCTGTTCGTCGTGGAGGCCGACGAGTACGACAGGGCGTTCCTGTCGCTCCAGCCGACGGTCGCGGTGGTGAACAACGTCGAAGCAGATCACCTCGAGTGCTACGGCAGCATGGAGGCGCTCGAGAATGCATTCGCCGAGTTCGCGAGTCGCGCGGAGCGGGTGATCATCGGCGCCGATGACGCGGGCGCGGATCGCGTGGCGTTGCAGGTCACGGCACCGGTGTGGCGGGTGGGTCACGGCGCGACGGCGGATGTCCGGATTCGCGCCGTGCGGCTCGAGCCGGGTGGCTCGCGCGCGACGGTTTCGTTGCCGGGCGGATACAGCATCGAGCTGGCGCTCGCGGTGCCGGGACTCCACAACGTGCGCAACGCGGCCGTGGCGCTCGCTGTGCTCCAGGCGTTGGGCGCTGACGTGCAAGCGGGTGCGGAGGCGTTGTCGCGGTTCCACGGCGTGGGCAGGCGGTTCGAGCGGTTGGGTGACGCAGCGGGCGTGACGATCGTGGATGATTACGCCCACCACCCAACGGAGGTGGCCGCGACGCTGGCGGCGGCGCGGCAGGCGTTTCCGGGCCGGCGCGTGGTCGCCGTGTTTCAGCCGCATCTGTTCTCGCGGACGGCGTTGCACGGGGAGGCGCTGGGGAAAGCGCTCGCGGCGGCGGACGTCGTGGTGGTCGCGCCGATCTACGCGGCGCGGGAGCAGCCGCTGGCCGGTGTGACGCACCATTTGGTGGTGCGCGGGGCCACGCGGGCCGGCGCGGCGACCGTCGCGGTGCGTGAGCGGGCGGCGCTGACGAATCACGTCGCGCGGGCCGTGCGCGATGGCGACGTCGTGTTCACGCTGGGCGCCGGCGACATCACGCGCGTCGGGCCCGAGCTGCTGAAGATGCTGGGAGCGGGAAGCAGGGAGCGGGGAGCCGTCGCGTGAGCTGGAGGCTCCGCATGCCGCGCGTGCCACGTGTCTCCTGGCGGGTCCTCGCGTGGGCGGGCGTGGCGATGCTCGTCATGGCAGGATGGATGGCCGCGCCGGTGGGGTTGCGCCGCCTGCGGTTCTTCCGCGTGCGGCAGGTCGAAATCGTCGGCATCCGCTATCTCGATGCCGATCAGGTGCTGGCGGCGCTGCGGCTACGCCCGGGCGCGAGTGTGTTCGACGACACGCGCGTGCTCGCCGAGCGCTTGCGCGGAATGGACGGTGTTGCCGATGCTTCGGTCAACCGCCGTCCGCCGGGTTCGTTGAAGGTGATCGTGCGCGAGATCGAGCCTGTCGCGCTGCTGATGAGTGGGCGGGGCGCGCTCGCGCCCGTGGATGCGGATGGGCGAGCGCTGCCCTTCGATCTGACGAGTCTCGACCTCCCCATCGTGCGGTCGGCGGGGGGAAGCGGGGGAGGCGCGGCAGACTCCGGGGTGTTCGGATTGTTGTCGCGGGTGCAAGCCGTCGATCCCGCGCTGTTTCAGACGATCGATGCCGCGCGGCGGACCGAGACGCCCCGCGGCGACGTGCTGCTCGAGCTCGGCGGTGGCGCTCATCGCGTGCTGCTCAGCCGCGATGCGGGGCCGGAGGTGATTGCAGCGGTGGTAGCGGTAGCGAGAGACCTGGCGGCGAAAGCGCGCCCCTACGCCGAGCTCGACGCCCGCTTTGCGGGACAAGTCGTCGTGCGGCGGCGGAGCGCGCGCAGCGTGGGGGGGGGAGCCGCCTCAGATGACTGAACGCCGCCTCGTCGCCGGACTCGACCTCGGCAGCACCAAAACGTGCGCCGTGATCGCCGAGCTCGCCGGCGACCTGCCGCGGGCGCCGCTCGCCAAGATTCTCGGCGTCGGGCTCGCGAAGAACAGCGGCGTGCGCCGGGGCATGGTGCGCGATATCGACGAGACGACGCGCTCCGTCGCGGCCGCGCTGAAGGACGCCGAGCGGATGGCGGGCGCCCGCGTCACCGACGTCACCTGCGGGATCGCGGGCGAGCACGTGTCCGCGCGCGGCTCGACCGGTGTCGTCGCGGTGAGCGGCGAGGAAATCAGTCCGCAGGATGTCGCGCGCGTCAACGAGGTGGCGCGCGCCGTCTCGCTCGGGCGCGATCACGAGCTGCTACACGACATTCCGCAGGAGTACGTCGTGGACCAGCAGAAGGGCATCTCGGATCCGGTTGGCATGACGGGGACGCGGCTCGAGGTGGAGATGTATCTCGTCACGGTGCAGACGACGGCGGCGCAGAACCTCCGCAAGAGCGTGCAGCGTGCCGGCTACCGCGTCACCGACCTGGTGCTCGAGCCCGTGGCCGCGTCGTACGCGGTCCTGACCGACGACGAGCGCGAGCTGGGCGTCGCGCTCGTGGAAGTGGGCGGCAGCTCGACCGGCGTCGCGATCTTTCATGAAGGAAAGATCCGCCACCTCGCCTCGCTCAAGTACGCAGGCTCGCACGTCACGAGCGACCTGGTGCAGGGCCTCGGCGTGACGCAGTCCGACGCTGAGCGGCTGAAGGAGCGGCATGGGGCGGCGTACACACCGCTCGTCGATGCCGGCGAAATGGTGAGCCTGCCATCGACGGCCGGGCAGGGTGCGCGGACGGCGCCGCGCGAGCTGGTCGCGCACATCATCCACCAGCGCGTGGACGAGATCTTCCAGCTCGTCGCTCGCGAGTTCGAGCGCGCCGGGTACGGCGGCGGCCGGTTGCCCGCCGGCGTGGTGCTTTCGGGCGGCACGGCGCACCTGCCGGGGATGGTGGAGCTGGCGCGCGAAGTCTTCGCCGCGCCGGTGCGCGCCGGCCATCCGGACCTCGGCATCTCCGGACTCGTCGATAGCGTGCAGGCGCCGCGCTACGCGGTGCCGGTGGGGTTGGTGCTGTACGCGGCGCGCAAGATTGCACAGGGAGGAGGAGCGGGCGCCGCCTCCGGTGTGTTGTTCGGCGGTCGTCCCGAAAAGCTGTTTGCGCCTCTCAAGAGATGGTTGCAGGACTTCTTCTGAGCCCTAGGGGAGAACCATGATCTTCGAACTCGAAGAAACCGTTACACAGAACGCGCGGATGAAAGTCGTCGGCGTCGGCGGGGGCGGCGGCAACGCCCTCAACCGGATGATCGACGAGCACGTGAGCGGAGTCGAGTTCATTTCGGTGAACACCGATGCTCAGGCGCTCCTCAACAACAAGGCCGATGTCAAAGTCCAGATCGGCAAGAAGCTGACGCGCGGGCTCGGCGCCGGCGCGCGGCCCGAGATCGGCCGGCAGGCCATCGAGGAGAACCGCGACGAAGTGCTCCACTCGCTGCAGGGTGCGGACCTCGTGTTCGTGACCTGCGGCATGGGCGGCGGGACCGGCACCGGTGCGGCGCCGATCATCTCGCAAGTCGCCCGCGATCTCGGCGCGCTGACGATCGGGATCTGCACCAAGCCCTTCCTGTTCGAGGGCCGCAAGCGCATGCGTCAGGCGGAGATGGGCATCGCCGAAATGCGCAAGCATGTGGATACGATGATCGTCGTGCCCAACGAACGGCTGCTGGCGGTCGTGGGGAAGGGCATCCCGTTCCAGGATGCGCTGAAGAAGGCGGACGAAGTGCTGTTGCACGCGACGCAGGGCATTTCCGCCCTCATCTGTGTCACCGGTCTCGTCAATGTAGATTTCGCGGACGTGCGCACCGTGATGCAGAATGGCGGCGCCGCATTGATGGGGACGGGCCAGGGGCGCGGCGAAAACCGCGCGATGGAAGCGGCGCAGCAGGCGATCTCGAGCCCGCTGCTCGACAACATCTCGATCGCCGGGGCGACGGGCGTGCTGATCAACATCACCGGCGGCGAAGACCTGACGCTCGGCGAAGTGACGCAGATCAGCGAGGCGATTCACGACGCCGCGGGCGACGAGGCCGAGATCATCTTCGGCGCCGTGAACGACCCCGCGATGCACGGCGAGGTGCGGATCACCGTGATTGCGACGGGCTTCGACAAGACCGGTGCGATGGCGGACGCGTTGGCCGGCGTGCAACGCCCCGCCGCCGGAGTGCTGCCGTTCCGCGATCGCGCGGCGCGGCCGACGCCGGTGCCGCCGCCGGGATTTGCGAAGACGGCCGAAACCCTGCCCAAGCGTCCAGGCGGACCGCCGCAGGCGCCGGTGAATCCGGAGTTGAATGAAATGGAAATCCCGACCTTCATTCGGAGACAGATGGACTGATGTCGTGGCGGGGGCGAGCGAGTCATTACGTTGCGGCCGGTGCACTCGCCGCGTGTCTGCTGGGATGGGCTGCACACACAGCGTGGCCGTCGCGGGAGCTTCCGGTCGCGCTGCCGCTTGTGGTCACCAGCGCGTACGACGAGTGGGCCGATACGCTCGGTCGCCGTGAGATGTTGTCCGATGTGCTCGCCCGCGCGGGAATCACCGGCCGGGAATACGTCGCCTTCATGAAGGCGACGCGTGCGCTCAATCCCCGGCGCATGCAGCCGGGGCTGATCTTCGAGCTGCGCCGCCTGAAGGGCGCGACCGTCGCCAATCGCCTCGGCGTGCGCCTCGACCCCGAGCGGCATCTCAGGATGCAACGGCTCGGCGGCGACTCCGGGTGGGCCGAGACGGTCGAAGAGATCCCCTGGACCACCGAACGGCTGCGCACGACCGCGGTCATTCAATCGAATCTCTACGACGCCCTCGATGCGGCGATCCCCGATTCATTTCTCCCGATTCGCCAGCGCGTCGCGCTCGCCTGGGCCATTGCCGACGTCTACGACTGGGAAGTCGATTTCACGCGCGATCTGCGACCCGGCGACCGTGTCGACGTCCTGATCGAGCGCCTGCAGTCACCCGAGGGCGAGAAGCGGCTGGGCCGTATTCTTGCCGCGCGCGTCGACGTGGCGGGCACGCCGAGTTTTGCGTTCGCCTTCGATGGCCCCAACGGCCAAGGCGGCTTCTACGACGACAAGGGGCGGTCGCTGCGCCGCGCCTTTTTGCGCGCGCCGTTGCGCTTCAGCCACATCTCGAGCCGCTTCGGCGGGCGGTTTCATCCGATTCTCAAGCGGTGGCGGACGCACGAGGGGACCGACTACGCGGCCGGATATGGCACGCCGGTGCGCGCCACGGCGGACGGCATCGTCACCGAAGCGGGCCGCAATGGTGGGTACGGCAATCTGATCGAGATCCGGCACGCCAACGGCATTCGCACCCGCTATGGCCACCTCTCGAAATTCGCGAAGGGCCTGCACGTGGGGCAGCGCATCCGGCAGGAGGAGACGATCGGCTACGTCGGTTCGACCGGCCTCTCGACGGGCCCGCATCTGCACTACGAGTTCCTGGTCAACGGCCGGCCCACGAATCCGCAGCGCAAGGACGCGGGGGCGGGCGAGCCCGTGCCGTCGAAGTTGCGGTCGTTGTTCGACACCGCGCGTGCGCAGCTCTTGGCGGAGCTCGAGCCCAGCGGTCTGCCCGCCTTGGCACCGGCGCTCGGTTCGGTCGCCGGTCCCGCTCGCGACGACTAGCCCCCCCCTTCACCCTTCCGCTCACAGAATTCCGTGGAGCTCTACCCCGCCGTTGACATAGAAGGCGGGCGCGTGGCGCGCGCGCATGGCGCGATGACCGAGCCGCTCGCGGCGCTCGACGCCTTCACGCGTGCTGGGGCGCGCTGGATTCATCTCGTCGAAGCGCGCTTCCTCGCCCGCACGCTGAGCGACGTCGCGCGCGTGCCGGTCAAGGTGTTCGTCGAAACGGAAGCAGGCCGCTGGCGTGACGGCGCCTCACTCGCGCCCGTCGCGACGCCCGAGCTGACCCGCGCCGCGGCCGGCGCCCGGCTTGTCGTCGCCATGGGAGACCCCGAGCGGGCGCGCGCGTTCACCGGCGCTCGGCAGATCGCGATGCTCGGCGTGGACGTCATCGTGTCGGGCGGCGTCGGCTCGCTCGATGATCTGCGCGCGGCGCGCGCCGCCGGCCTCGCCGGCGCCTGCGTCGGTCGCGCGCTCTACGACGGCAAGTTCACGATCGCCGAGGCGCTCGCGTGCGTCTCGTGACGCTGCGCAGCGTTGCCGTGCTGGCGCTCATTCTCCTCCTGTGGAATCCCGCCAGCTCGCGGCTGCTGCCCGCCGGCGACGAGCCGCTCGTGCTGCTCGACGCGTCGCTCAGCATGACCGGCGCACCGTGGCGCGCTGCGCTCGACAGTGCGCGCGGCTTCGCCCGCCGCCGAGGTGGGGGTGGCGCCGTGGTGTGGCGGTTCGGCACCAGGGTCACCGCGTTCGACAGCACGCCCCCCGCCGCGGGGGCGAGCCACCTGGGCCCCGCGCTCGAAGCAGCCGCCGGGCGGGCGGGCGAAGTCGTGATCGTGACCGATGGCAACATCGATGACGCGGCCGCGATCCCGGCCGATCTGTTGCGCCGGCCCCGCGTGATCGTGCAACCGCGCGCGCCGTTCTACGACGCGTATGTCGCGAGCGTCGAGGGCGTGCGGCATGTGACTCGCACCGACACCATCCGGCTGAGGGTGAGCTACGGTGTTGCCGGGATGCGGGATGCGAGAAACGGAATGCGTACTGCACAACTGACGGTCGATGTCGAAGGCCGCAACCTGTTGGCAAAACGTGTGTCGCTCCCCGATAGTGGGGTGCTTTCCGAAGAAGTTACGCTTCCCGCATCTCGCATCCCGCATCCCGGATGGACAGTACTTGAGGTCCGGTTGGAGGGCGTAAACGATGCCGAACCTCGAGACGACACCCGCCAGTTTGTAGTTGACGTAAGTCTCGATCCTGCCGCCGTGATCTTCGCGTCGCCCCCCGACTGGGAAGCGCGCTTCCTCGCCCGCACGCTGAGCGACGTCGCGCGCGTGCCGGTCAAGGTGTTCGTCGAAACGGAAGCAGGCCGCTGGCGTGACGGCGCCTCACTCGCGCCCGTCGCGACGCCCGAGCTGACCCGCGCCGCGGCCGGCGCCCGGCTTGTCGTCGCCATGGGAGACCCCGAGCGGGCGCGCGCGTTCACCGGCGCATCGCGGAGCGCCCTCATGCTGTGGCCCACGAACGGCCAGACCGGCGACTGGTACGTCGAGCGGCCGCTCGCCTCGCCGTTCACCGCGCCGCTCGCCGGCGTGGTGTGGGATTCCCTCCCGCCCGCGACCGCCGTCGCCGTGCCGGCGCGCGACTCGAGTCGTGCGGCGACCGTCGCGCTGACGGCCCGGCTGGCGCGGCGTGGAGTCGCGCGCCCGATTCTCACGCTGGAGCAGCGCGGCGGCCAGCGTGTCGCGACCGTCGCCGCGGCCGGGCTGTGGCGCTGGGCGTTCCGCGGGGGCGCAGCCGAAGAGGCGTACCGCAGCGTGGTGGCCGCGATGGTCGACTGGCTACTCGGGGAGCGGGGAGCGGGGACCAGGGAGCGGGTCGTTCCGGAGGCGCTCGAGGTTCCGAACGGGCTGCCCGTCGTGTGGCGCTGGATCTCCTCCGATACCGCGCGTGCCGTCCTGGTGACGCTGCGCGGCAACGACACGACGCGCATCGAGACATTGCGTTTCGATCCCGCCGGTCGCGCCGAGCTGCTGCTTCCGCCGGGCGTTTACCGGTACGCGTTGAGTGGCGGAGCGGAGCAAGGCGTCGTCGCCGTCGAGACGTACTCCGACGAGTGGCTGCCTCGGACGCCGGCACTCACCGCACAAACTGGCGAGTCCACGGCCCGCGTGGCCGCCGTGGCCTTGCGTGACCGCTGGTGGCTGTTCGTGATTGCCGTGGCCGCCCTCGCCACGGAATGGGCTCTGCGGCGCCGTCAGGGACTGCCATAGTGGGGCTCTGGAAAAAGCTCGGCCGCTTCTTCGCCGGCGGAGCGGCCGATGCCGCGCAGCTCGAAGCGGTCCAGCGCCTGCTGCTCGAAGCCGACTTCGGCGTCGCCGCGACCAACGAGACCGTCGAACGCCTCAGTCGCGCCGGTCACGTCGATGCGGCGAGTCTCGAGCGCATCGTGGTGGAGCAACTGGGTCCGCCGGGCGCGCCGCTCGCGCGCGCGTCGGCGCCGCCGACCATCATGTTGATCTTCGGGGTCAACGGCACGGGCAAGACCACCTCCGTGGCAAAGCTCGCGAAGCGGCTCCAGACTGAAGGCCGGACCGTACTGCTGGCGGCCGCCGATACCTTCCGCGCGGGCGCGTCGGAGCAGCTCAAGATCTGGGCGGATCGTCTCGGTGTGCCGTTCGTGGGCGCGACCCGCGGCGGCGATCCCGCCGCCGTTGCGTTCGATGCCGTCGAGGCGGCGACGACTCGCCGCGTCGAGAGCGTGCTGGTGGACACGGCGGGGCGGTTGCACACCGACGAACGGCTGCGCGAAGAGCTGAAAAAAGTCGTCCGCGTCGTCGGGAAGCGGCAGCCCGGGGCGCCGCACGAGTCGCTGCTGGTACTCGATGCCACCGTGGGGCAGAATGCGGTGCGCCAGGCGGAAGCGTTCGCCACGGCAGTGCCGCTCACGGGACTCGTCATCACCAAACTCGACGGCACGGCGAAGGGCGGGGGTGTGGTCGCATTGCGGCGCGCCGTCCCCGTGCCGATCCGGTTTCTGGGCACTGGCGAATCGGTCGAGGACCTGGAACTATTCGACCCGGTGAAATTCGCGCATCGCCTGGTGAATGAATGAGTTATCTGTTATCAGTCGTCTGTCTTCAGAAACCTGACGACTGAGGACAGACAACAGATGACCCCTCTCAACCTGACCAGCCCGGTCAAATTCCTCAAAGGAGTTGGGCCCAAGCGGGCCGAAGCCCTCCAACGGTTGGGCATCCGCACGGCCGGCGATCTCCTCTATCACGTTCCCCACCGCTACCTCGATGCGACGACCGTCACGCCGCTGGCGCGCGCGGCGATCGGACAGGAAGTGACGTGCGTCGGGCGGGTCGTGAGTACCGGGGTGTTGCCCACGCGGCGCGGCTTGCGCGTGTTCCGGGCGGTTCTGAAGGACGACAGCGGGTTGCTCGAGTGTGCCTGGCCCGGCCGCCCGTTTCTCGAGCGGCAGATCAAGAAGGGGCAGCTGTTGCTCGTGACCGGCCCCGTTCGCTACTACCATGGCAAGCAGATCGTGCCGCACGAGTTCATCGTGCTCGCCGAACCGGGCGAGGGCGAAGGGACAGGGGACCCGGGACTCGTACTGCCTGTTTATCCAGCCACCGAAGGCCTGACCCATCGGCAGATTCGCGCCCTGGTGCAGCAGCACCTGGACGAGCTGCTGGCGCTGGTCGTCGATCCTCATCCTCCCGCGTTCCGGGCGACGCACAATCTGATCGAGCTGCGCCCCGCGCTCGAGGTGCTGCATCGCCCCAAGCAGGTCGAAGACGCCGAGCGGGGGCGGCGGCGTCTCGCATTCGACGAGCTGTTCGATCAACAGCTGGTCCAGGCGCGCGCGCGCCATCTCGCCAAGCGCGCGCGGGCGGGCATCACCTTCCAGATGAAGCGCGAGCTCACCACGCGGCTCAAGGAACACCTGCCGTTCGAGTTGACGGCCGATCAACGCCACGCCGTCCGGGAAATCACGGACGACATGACGGCGCCGCTGCGCATGCACCGCTTGCTCATGGGCGACGTGGGGACCGGAAAGACGGTGGTGGCGCTGTTCGCGATGCTGCTCGCCGCGGAGAACGACTTTCAGGCGGCCATCATGGCCCCCACCGAGCTGCTCGCGGAGCAGCACGGCGCGACGTTGACCCGGCTCCTCGAGCCGCTGGCCATTCGTCCCGAGCTGTTGCTGGGCCGGATGAGTGCAACCGAGAAAGCGGCCGTGCGGGAGCGGATTGCGAGCGGGGCGCCGCGCATCGTGGTGGGCACGCACGCGCTGATCCAGGAGTCGGTCACGTTTCGCCGGCTCGGTCTCGCGGTGATCGACGAGCAGCATCGCTTCGGGGTCGAGCAGCGCGCCGCGCTCGTCGAGAAGGGCGACGCCCCGGACGTCTTGCTACTGACCGCCACTCCGATTCCCCGATCCCTCGCCCTCACCCTGTATGGCGACCTCGACGTCACGCAGATCCGCGAGCGGCCGCCCGGCCGCGGCGCGGTCAAGACGGCGCTGCGCACCGACGCCGCCCGCGCGAAGATCTATGAGTTCATTCGCAGTGAGTGCGCGGCGGGGCGGCAGGCGTACGTGATCTATCCGGTGATCGACGAATCGGAGCGCGCCGACCTCAAGGCCGCGACGACGATGGCCGAGAAGCTTGCGAAGACGTTCGCCGAATTCCGGGTCGGTCTGGTGCATGGCCGGCTGAAGGCCGACGAGCGGGACCGGGCGATGCGGGACTTTCGCGACAACGCGGTCAACATTCTGGTCGCGACCAGCGTGATCGAAGTGGGCATCGACGTCGCCAACGCGACCGTGATGCTCATCGAACACGCCGAGCGGTTCGGGTTGGCGCAGCTGCACCAGCTGCGGGGCCGGGTGGGGCGGGGCGCGGCGGCGAGTCATTGCATCCTGCTGTCGGATTCGCCGGAGGCGGCGCCGCGGTTGCAGGCGTTCTGCGAAACGACGGACGGCTTCAAGATCGCGGAGCTGGACCTGCACGAGCGCGGGATGGGCGAGCTGGCTGGCGCGCGGCAATCGGGGGGCGTGCCGCTGCGCTACGCGAACCTCGAGACGGACCTGCCGCTGCTCGATGCTGCGCGCACGGCCGCGGCCGCGATCATCGCGCAGGATCCCGCGCTCGAGAAACGTGAGCACCTGGTCTATCGCGAACGGATTGTGACGCGGTATGAAAGAGGATTTGAACTGTTCAGGGTCGGATAAGAACGTGTGGCGTGCGGCGTGCGGCGTAGCTGGGTGAGTGTCATAGCGCACGACGTGTTCTGTTGACACGCCGCACGCCACACGTTCACAGGCCGCACGTTGTTGTTAGAAAGCGATCCGCACCCCAACCCGCATCGGCGCGAAGGGGATATTCCCCGGCCCTTCGCCCGGATGCAGATCAATGATGAACAGTGCCGTTGTGGCCAGCAGACTCGCCTGGGCGCCGATCAGCCAGCGATTGGCGCGCCGGTCGTAGGAGCGCGAGCGCTGATACAGCTGCTCCGCGTCGCTCCGCACGTAGCGGCCGTCCGGACCCAGCGCGCAGGCGTCCTGCGCGGAACGGCAGATGTCGAGCAGTGCATTCCAGTCGCGCCGCGAATGACTGTGCTCACGCTCGGCGAACATGATGAGGGCCGCGACGCTGGCGGCCGTGAGCCACTTGCCGTTGTGCACTACGGCACGTTGGAACGATTGACGCTGGCCCGATACGTCTCGAACCTGCGCCGAGAGCCTCGCAGCCGCACCCCCAAGCAGCAACACACAGAGAATCATCGAGCGCATCATCGATACGTATGAATATTGCCGCGGCCCGCGACCACCACCACTTGCCGGTCGCGCACGAGCGGCGGCTCCTCGATGGGCCCGGTGACCTGCGCGCGCCAGCGAATGGTTCCGCTCGCCGCATCGACGAGCAGGATCTCGCCGCTGACGCTGCCGACCAGCACGCCCCCACCCGACGCGAGCGGCGTCGGCCCGGCGGTGGCCACGATGTCCAGCGTGTGACTGCTGGCGGCATCGGGCGTGTCCACCGGAATCGTCCACAGCCGGCCGTCACGGGCCAGCGCGAAGAGCGTGTCTCGGGCGAGCGCCGGCGCGCCGTATACGGCGTCCCCCGCCGCGCGGTCCCACGCCACCGTCCAGGTCGCCAGATCGAGCGCGATGATGCGGCCGCTCGTGGTCGCGAGGTACACGCGCCGGCCGTCCGTAGCCGGAGTCGCCAGCACGGCGCCGGGCAGCTTCAGGCGCGAGCGCACGATTCCGGTCTCCCGGTCGATCAGATACAGCGTGTCACTCGTAGTAGCCACGACGAGCCCGCTCGGCGTGCTCAGCGGCCCGGCCCGTACCGCGCCGCTGAGCGAAGCGCGCCACTGCACCCGGCCGTGTTCCGGCTCCAGGCGCAGCACCACGCCGTCCTCGGTTCCCGCGTAGATCGCGTCGCCGTCAAACGCGAGGGGCGCCGTGACGCTTCCCGCGCGCACGCGCCACAGCCGGCGGCCGTCGCGCAGACGGACCGCATACACGCGGCCGTCCGGTTGTGACTCGGTGGCCACGTACAACCGGTCTTCATCGAGCAGCGGGCCGGATCGCACCGTCCCATCGAGGTGCGAGCGCCACAGCACCTCACCGCTCGCGCGATCGAGGAGCACCAGGTTGCGGTCTGCGGTGCCGGCGGCGACGACCGATTCGCCGAGCGCCGGACTGCCGCGCACGCCGCGTCCCATCGTCACATGCCACAGCGGCCGGGGGTCGGGGTTCAATGTCTCGCGCGCGCCCGCGTCGTGGCGCTGATTGCCGAGGTAGGCGGGCCAGCCCGATTCCTGCCGCGCCGGCCCCGGTTTCATGGCCGGCGCGCAGCCCGCGGTGATCGCGTTGACACTGAAAAGGCCCGCCACTAGTATGCCGCGCCTATGCCGGAACGTCATTGGATTGCGGAGCTGCCGCAGCACGCCGGAGAGAGCGTCGTGGTGCGCGGCTGGGTGGCGACGACCCGCTCCAGCGGGAAGATCGCGTTCGTCGTGGTGCGGGACGGCACCGGGATGCTGCAAGCGGTTCTCTCGAAAAGGGACGTGGGGTCCGGGGTTTGGGACTCGTTTGAGAAACTTACAC
>QHUE01000354.1 GCA_003221825.1 Gemmatimonadota bacterium | reverse complement strand
CTATCGCGCCGACGAGATGATGCAGATGATCGATCTCGCCCACGAGTTCGGCTTCAAGATCCGCTCGTTCCATCACGCGGTGGAGGCGTACAAGATCGCCGACGTCCTGGCGCGTGAAGGCACCGCGGTCTCGATCTGGTCGGACTGGTGGGGTTTCAAAGAAGAAGCAATGGACGGGATCTACGAGAACGCCGCGCTGGTGCAGCAGGCCGGCGGCCGCGTCGTGATCCACTCCGACGACGCGTCGGGCATCCAGCGCCTCAATCAGGAGGCGGCGAAGGCGATGTATCACGGCCGGCGCGCCGGGATTCCCATCACGCGCGACCAGGCGGTGCGGTGGTTTACCGCCAACCCGGCGTGGGTGCTCGGCCTCGACTCGATCGTCGGCACGCTCGAGCCCGGCAAGATGGCCGATGTCGTGCTGTGGTCGGCGGATCCCTTGTCGGTGTATGCCCGCGCCATTCAGGTCTATAACGACGGCTGGCTCGTGTACGACCGCAACGATCCCGCACACCAGCCCAAAACCGATTTCACGCTGGGGCAGCCATGATTGCCTTCCTGCTCGCCCAGACCATCGCGATCACCGGGGGCACGGTGTACCCGGTCTCGGGCCCGAAGATCGAAAACGCCACGGTGCTGATTCGGGACGGCCGGATCGCGGCCGTCGGAACGAACGTCGCGGTGCCCGCCGGCGCGACGCGCATCGACGCGTCGGGCAAGTGGGTCACGCCGGGGTTGATCGACGGCGCCGGTCAGATGGGACTGCGCGAAATCGGCGCGGTGCAGAACACGAGCGAATTCACGCTGCGGGGCAACGAAGTTGCGGCGGCGTTCAATGTGCTGGAAGGGATCAACCCGGCTTCGACCTTGATCGCCGTCAACCGTATGGAAGGCGTCACCACGTCGCTCGCCGTGCCGACCGGCAGCCTCATCTGGGGACAGGCGGTCTTGATCGATCTCGACGGCGCGACGATCGAAGCGATGCGGGTGAAGTCGCCCGCCGCGATGGTCGCTGACCTCAGTGAAGGCGCCAAGGACGCGGGCGGCGGCTCGCGGGCCGGCGTGGCGCAGCGGCTCCGCCGCGTGCTCGATGACGCGCGCGAGTACGCGACGCGGCGCGCCGATTATCGCCGGTCACAGATTCAGCCGCTCGCCGCCAGCGCCGCGGACCTCGAGGCGCTCCAGCCCGTGCTTCGCGGCGAGCTGCCGTTGCTGGTCGTCGCGAACCGCCGCAGCGATATCGAAACCGCGCTGCGGATTGCGAAGGAATACAAGCTGCGGCTGATTCTCGCGGGCGGGGCCGAGGGGTGGATGATTCCGGGCGAGATCGCGGCCGCCGGGGTGCCGGTGCTCGTCGAACCGATGGACAACATTCCGACGTACGACGCCCTCGGCATTCGCTACGAGAACGCGCCGTTGCTGGCGAAGGGCGGCGTGAAGGTCGCGCTCATGGAGACGGCAACCGAGAACACGCGCGACCTGCGGCAGCAGGCCGGCAATGCGGTCGCGAGCGGGATGGCGTGGGAGCAGGCGCTGCGCGCAGTGACCCTGACGCCTGCAGAGATTCTTGGCGTGGCCGATCGCTACGGGTCGCTCGACGCAGGCAAAGTTGCCAACGTAGTCGTCTGGACTGGTGACCCCTTCGATTTCGCGACCGGCGTCGAGCATGTCTTGATTCGTGGCCGGGATATTCCATTGCGGAGCAGGCAGACGGAGTTGTTGGAGAGGTATCGGACGCTGCCGCCGAAATACTAGGGCGGCGAAAACGGCGGCGGCGAGAGAGACGGTGGCGAAGGGCGGCAAAAGCAAAAGGAGCGGCTTTGCCGCCCCTCGCCGCCCCCTCGCCGCCGATTCTGTTGCCGCCCTAGTTCTTCGTAGCCGCCACCGGATACACGCTTACCTGCATCCGTTCCTTGTTCTTATGCTCAAACTTCACCTGGCCGTCGACCGTGGTGAAAAGCGAGTCATCGGAAGCCCGCCGGACATTCTTGCCAGGATGAAACTTCGTCCCGCGCTGGCGCACGATGATGCTGCCCGCGGTGACGAACTCCCCGCCGAACCGCTTGACGCCGAGGTATTTCGGATTCGAATCGCGCCCGTTGCGCGAGGAGCCGACGCCCTTCTTATGAGCCATGCGTTCCTCAGCCGACCTTCACGTCGGCGATCTTGATCTCGGTGAAGTCCTGCCGGTGCCCGCCGTGGCGGCGATAGCCGGTGCGGCGCGCGAACCGGAAAATCCTGATCTTCTTGCCCTTGCCGTGCCGCACGACCTCGGCCGTGACCTTGGCGCCCTTCACTTTCGGGGCGCCGGTCTGGATGTGCTTGCCGTCGCTCGCCACGAGAACGTTGTCGAACGAGACCTCGTCCCCCGGCTTCGCATCGAGCAGCGGGACCTTGATCGTGACTCCCGGCTCGGCCCGGAACTGCGCACCACCGGTCGTGAAAATGGCGTATGACATAGGGGCCGGAACCTAAACAGGGACAATCGGTTGGTCAAGGTCGGGGATGTAGGGGCGCAGCATGCTGCGCCCCTACGCGACCGCATACTGCTCCGTGACGTCTCGGCCAGCGGGCCGAGCCATCATCCGAAACTCATCCAGCCGCATCATCGGATCATCCCGCACCTCGAGCTCGAGGCCG
>QHUE01000140.1:6190-12480 GCA_003221825.1 Gemmatimonadota bacterium | reverse complement strand
CGTTGCGGGAATCGCGGCCGGTATTGCCTCGGCGCGGGCCGAGAACCGTGGCCGCACAGTCAGGAAGAAGAAGGGCTAGTCGTCCGCACCACCTAAGTGCATCACTCGTTTCCACTGGGGCGCCGTCACTGGACTCACTGACAGGCGCCCCTGTCGTACGATCGGCAGGTCCGCAAACGTCTTGTCCGCCTTGATCTGCGCCAGCGTCACGGCCTGCGGCAGGCGGCGATGCGCCTTGAGGTCGATCACGACGAGCTTCGGGTCTTTCTTTTTCGGATCGGCGTACGGCGCCGACACGACGGTCGCCCACCCGACGACCGCTTTCTCGTCGCCGGTGTGGTAGACCAGTACCTGATCGCCGGGGTGCATCGCGCGCAGGTTTCTCAGCGCGACGGGGTTCTTCACCCCATCCCAGACCGCGGTCGTTGCGCGCGCGAGATCCTCGTAGCTGTAGGTGCTCGGCTCGGTTTTCACCAACCAGTAGTTAGGCATGTTTCGCCGTCCATTCGGAGACTGTGTCAGCCAGCTCGTTCATCACGTCAGTTTCGGTCTTGCCGGTACGTCTCGGCACCTTGAAAGAATGATCGCCTTCCTGGATCAGATGCAGCGTCGCGCGATCGCCCAGGCCCGCTATCACCTGCCGCAGCAAATCGAGCTGCGCGAACTCGTCCCGCGTCCCTTGTAGAAATAACATCGGCACATCAACAGACGTTAAATGCTCCGCGCGGGTGGTAGCCGGCCGCCCCGGCGGATGGAGTGGGAACCCGAAGAACACGAGGCCGCGCACGCCCGGCATCGGCTGGGAGGCCTGCGCCTGCGACGCCATTCGCCCGCCGAACGATTTCCCGCCGGCGAAGATCGGCAGACCGGGCGCTTGGCGCGCCGCCTCGGCCACCGCTGTGCGGACCGCCTCCTCCGCTACCGCCGGTGGATCAGGGCGGTTCTTCTTCGCCTGCATATAGGGAAACTCGAAGCGATGCGTGGCTATCCCGCGGGCTTCGAGCGCCTCCGCGGCGCGCTGCATGAATGGATGGTTCATGCCGGCGCCCGCGCCATGCGCGAACACGTACACGTACTTCGCGTCAGTCTTCGCCAAGGCGCTCGTTGAGGCGTTCCAGGACGCCCATGAGTTTGGGCTTGACCTCGAGAACTTGGACGACCGGATCTTGGCCAAGTTTCTGCATGCGCTTCAGCGCATTGGCGATCGTGAAGTTGCTGTTGTGCAGCTTGGCGTTGACCTCGTCCCATTCGAGCGGCATCGACACCGGCGCGCCAGAAGACGGGCGCACACTGTAGGGCGCGACCATCAGCTGGCCGGCGCGGTTCTGAAACGCATCGACGTAGACTTTGCCGTCCCGCTTGCTGATCGTGCGCGCCGTCGTGGCGATGTCGGGGTGTTGATCCGTCACGAGCCGCGCGAACAGCATGGCGAGCTGCAGGCACTGCGCGTACGTCAGCTGGCGGCCGAGCGGCAGCATGATATGCAGCCCGGACTTCCCCGTCGTCTTGATGAACGCCGGCATTTCAACGTCCTCGCACAGCTTGCGCATCGTCTTGGCGAGCGTGATCACGTGCGCGAACGGCGCGTCTTTGGGATCGAGATCGATCAGGCACCAGTCGGGCTTCGTGAGATCGTGAATGCGGCTCATCCACATATGCAGCGGAATGGTGCCGAGGTTGACGAGGTAGACCAGCGTCTCGACATCGTTGCACACGAAGTATTGGATGTCGCGCTGCGTGTCTTCACTCCAGATCGGGATCGTCTGAATCCATTCGGGCACGAAGCCCGGTGCGTCTTTCTGATAGAACGATTTGCCGTTGATGCCGTCCGGATAGCGCGTGAGCACGACGGGCCGATCCATCAGATACGGCAGCAGCCACGGCGCCATCGAACGGTAGTACTCGATCAGATCGCCCTTTGTGTAGCCTTCCTCGGGCCAGAAGACTTTGGTGAGGTTGGAAAACTTCACTTCCCTGGAGACAGGGGTTCGGGGCTCGGGGCTTGGGATTGGTTCCCCGAGACCCGACTCCCGAGCCCCGAGTCCCGGCATCACCACATCCTCCGGCTTCTTATCATCCCGAAACCGCACGAATACCGACTGCCGCAGCAAGCCATCAGGCGTGATCTCCTTGTAGCGCACGTCGCACACGAGCTTCGGCTCGACCCAGGTGTGGTCGGGACCCTTGGGCAGCGCGCCGTGCTCGGGCGGCTCGCACGGTGGAGTTTCGCGCACCAACGCGGCAAGCTGCGCACCGATCTCATCCAGCTGCGCGCCACTGAATCCCGACCCCGCTCGGCCGCAGTAAATCAGCTTGCCGTCTTTGTAGGCCCCGACGTGCAGCGAGCCGAAGCCGCCGCGCGATCCCTTCGGCTTCGAGTACCCGACGACGACGAAGTCGTCGATCCGATCGGCGCGAATCTTCAGCCAGTCACCGGAGCGGCCGTCGCGGTAGGGGCTGTCCGCCTTCTTGGCCATGATGCCTTCGAGTCCGAGCTTCACGACCTGCTCGTACAGCGCCTCGCCGTCTTTCTCGAAATGTTCCGAGTAGCGGAGCGGCCCCGTCTGCGGCAGCACCTTGCGGAGAATCTCTTTGCGCTTGATGAGCGGCAGTTTTCGCAGATCGTAACCCGCGAAAGCGAGGAGGTCGAACACGTACAGCGTCGCCGGCGATTCGATCGCGGCGCGTTTCGCCTCACGCGCGCCGAGCTTCGCGCGCACCTGAAGCTTGTTGAAGCTCGGGTGACCGGACTCGTTGAGCACCACCAGCTCGCCGTCTAGGATGACGCCCTCGAACGGAATCGCCTTGACCGCGCGCGCAATCTCCGGAAATGATTCGGTGTAATCGAGTCCTTTGCGCGAAAACAGAATCGGCTCCCCGTCCTCACACGCCGCTCGCATCCGGTACCCGTCGAGCTTGACCTCGAACAACCACCCGTCCTTGGTGAACGGATCGGCCCGCGTCTCCGCCAGCATCAGCTCGGTGTCTTCCACGCGCAGCGCCCGCTTCGGCGCGCCCAGCTTCGCCAGCTCCTGCTTGATCGGCTCGGCGCGCTGCGTGGCGTTCCGCAGCTCGTCGTTGGTGAGCCCCGAGAGCACGGACTCGTTCGTGTACGGCTCGGTCGAGACGTATTGGTCGCGCTCCTTGATCAGGAGCCATTCCTTGTCGGTCTTTTTTAGTTTGATCAACGTCCAGCGGCCGCGCAGCTTGTAGCCCTTCAATTCGAACAGCAGTTTCCCTTTTGCGAATCCTTCGCGCACGTCCTCGAGCGGCACCCACACGCCCCGATCCCAGACGATGACCGATCCGGCCCCGTAATTCCCTTCCGGAATGATCCCCTCGAAGTCGCCGTACTCCATGGGGTGATCTTCGACCTTTACGGCGAGACGCTTGTCGGCGGGATTAGCAGACGGGCCCTTGGGCACGGCCCAGGATCTGAGGACGCCATCCATCTCGAGCCGCAGGTCCCAGTGCAGGCGTGTGGCGTCGTGCATATGAACAATGAACAACCCGCCCGGTTTCGGCTCGGGAGTTGGGACTAGGCCACCAGGCTCCGGCGTCTCATCGAATGCGCGCTTCGCCCGATAGGTGCTGAGCGCGTCGCCCGCGCCTTCTTCCGGGCGGGGGCGGGGCTTCCGACGGGTAGGCATGAGGGCGTATCATACCCCGATATGGCCGCCCATTCCATCGGTTCCGCCACGGTCTCGTTCGGCCTCGTGTCCGTGCCCGTGCAGCTCTTCGCTGCCGGCGAGTCGAAGGCCGCGATCTCGTTCAACTGGCTCCATAAGAAGGACGGCTCGCGTCTCAAGCAGCAGTACGTCTGCTCCAAGGACGGCGAAAAGGTCGAACGCGCCGACATGATCAAAGGCTACGAATTCCAGAAGGGACAGTACGTCACCTTCACGCCCGACGAGCTCAAGGCGCTCGAGGAGCGCGCGACCGGCGCGATCGACATCACGGAATTCCTGCCCGCCGAGCAGGTGGACCGCATCTACCTCGACCGCACGTATTTCCTCGGACCCGACAAGGGCGGCGAGCGGTCGTACAAGCTGCTCGCGGAAGCTCTCAAGAAGACCAACCGGGTCGCGATCGGGCAGTACGCGGCGCGCGGCAAGCAGTATCTGATCATGGTGCGGCCGCTGGAGGGTGGCCTGGCGATGGAGCAGCTGCGCTACGCCGATGAGATCCGCAAGATCTCCGAGGTGCCGATCCCCAAGAGCGAAGTGAAGAAGCCGGAGCTCGACCTCGCCATCAAGATCATCGAGCAAGGCTCGACCGAGGAATTCCAGCCGGCGAAGTACAAGGACAACGTGCGCGACCGCATGATGGAGCAGATCGAGCGCAAGGTCGAAGGCAAACAGATCACCGAGGAGCCGGAAGAGGCGCCGAAGGCCAAGGTGCTCGACCTGATGCAGGCGCTGAAGCAGAGCCTCGAGTCGGCGCCGGCGGAGGAGAAACCCGCCAAACGGCGGAAAGTCGCGGGCAAGCGCTAAAGCATTATCTTGGGGCGACCTTTACCCGAGGTTGGAGCCGTGCAAGACACGTTCCAAGCGCCTCAAGGCCCCGGCATGATGTTCTGGATCATCTGGTGCGCGGTCATCGTCATCGAGATCGCGGCGATGTGGAAGGTGTTTACGAAGGCCGGCCAGCCGGGTTGGGCAGCGATCATCCCGATCTACAACGGGATCGTGATACTCCAGATCGCGGGCAAACCGATCTGGTGGATTCTGCTGTACCTCATTCCGATCGTGAACATCATCATCGCCATCATCGTCTTGCACAGCTTCGCCAGGAACTTTGGCAAGGGTGTCGGCTTCATGCTGGGGCTCATCTTCCTGGGATTCATTTTCTTTCCGATCCTGGCGTGGGGGGATGCGGAGTATCTGGGGCCAGAAGGAGGAACTCCCTCGCCAGCTTAGGGCCCATACCCTGCTCCTCGTGCTTGAAGAAGATGTAGGCATCGGTCCAGGCGCTCCCCAGCGCCTGGACCTTTTGCATCCAGTCCCGTAAGCCCTCCTCCGCGTAGCCCTCGTCGCGCAGCCGTACGTAGCCGAAGTCCGCGGTCACGACGAGCGGCGTCGTCCCCTCCTCTGTATCCGCGACACACAGCGCCGTATTTGTGCTCCGGAGCAGCTCGTAGACGTCGTCTGACCACCAGGATGCGTGACGGAACTCACACGCCGCGCGGACATCTGTCGGGAATTGGGTGAGTAGGTCACCGAGCCTGTCGAGGTCTTTCTTGAAATTGGGGGGTAACTGAAATAGTACTGCCCCCAGTTTGGTGTTAAGCTTGCGAACTGAATCACAGAAGTAGCGGAGTGGTTCATCAATGTTTCGCAGGCGCATGAAGTGCGTGATGCGTTGTGGCGCTTTCAACACGAACGTGAACTCTGCCGGGGTCGCGGCATCCCACCCGGCGACCGTCTTCGCGTTGGGCATGCGATAAAAGGTGTAATTGATCTCGACCGTGCCCAACTGTTGCGCGTAGTACTCGAGCCACTTGGAGCTCGGGAGCTTCGGCGGGTAGAAGCTTCCCTTCCATTCCGGGAAGTTGTAGCCAGACGTACCGACGTGCAGCCGCGTCATCGCGGCAAAGCTAGTCTCACCATTCTCAATGGGGGAGTCGTCCCATGAAGACGCTGAAGTTCACATCCGCGGCGCTGGTGTTTGCGCTCGTCGCCGCCTGCGGGACCTCGGCCGAAACCGAGCGCAAGCTGGCCGAGCTCGAGTCGGCCAACGCGCAGAAGGATAGCCTGATGCAGGAAGTCGCCATCAGCTCGCGGCTCATCAGCGACGTCAACACCGAGCTCGCCAAGGCGAAGATCCGCAACAATCGCCTGCACGTCTCGAGCGAAAGCCCGATCACCGCGTCGAACGACACGCTGATCGCCAAGCTGCGCTACGTCGTGGCGCGCGTCCAGCAGACCGAGAGCGCGCTGAACGAGAGCCGCGACCGGATCAAGAACCTCACGTCGCTGTCCGATAGCCTGCGCGCGACGCTCGACTCGACCGCCAGCAACCTGCAGTCGGTGATCGCCTCACAGAAGACCACGATCGACCTGCTCACCGACCGCGTGAACGCCCTGACGGAAGAGAACGTCGCGCTGAAGGACAGCCTGGCGACGGGCTACTACGTCATCGGCACGCGCGATGAGCTCAAGAAGAAGGGCATCCTGACCGAACAGGGCGGCGGCCGCGTGCTGTTCATCCTGTGGCGGACGGGCAAGACGCTGCAGCCGGCGCGCAACCTCGATCCCCGGTTGTTCACTGCAATCGACACGCGCCAGGTG
>QHUE01000140.1:0-6115 GCA_003221825.1 Gemmatimonadota bacterium | reverse complement strand
TCCGCACTTTTAGCACAAGAGGCCAGGAAAGTCTTCCTGGCCTCTTTTTTGGTCTCTACCTTCAAGGCATGGATAATCGCTGCGGCTGGTCTACATCCAACGAGCAAATGATCGCCTATCACGACACCGAGTGGGGCGTCCCGGTCCACAACGACAAACAACTCTTCGGCAAGCTCGTGCTCGATGGGTTTCAGGCAGGATTGTCGTGGGCGATCATCCTGCGCAAGCGCGACGCCTTCGTGAAAGCCTTCGACGGGTTCAACCCCGACAAGATGGCGCGCTACGACGCGCGCCGTATCGCCAAGATCCTCAGGGATCCGGGGATCGTGCGCAACAAACAGAAAGTGAAGTCGGCGGTCGGCAACGCCCGTGCGTTCCTCGAAATGAAGGACGCGGGCGAATCATTCGATCAGTTTCTGTGGCAGTTCGTGGGCGGGAGGCCGAAGGTCAACGCCTGGAAGACCCTGCGCGGGCTGCCGGCCGAAACCAAAGAATCAACCGCGATGAGTAAGGCGCTGGTCGAGCGAGGCTTTCGGTTTGTCGGGCCCACGATTTGTTACGCGTTCATGCAGGCGGTGGGAATGGTGAACGACCATCTCGTCACCTGCTACCGCTACCGCCAGCTGACTACTTAGCGCGCTCCAGATACTGTCCGGACCGCGGATCGACGCGAACCTTCTCGCCCGGTGAGATAAACTCGGGCACCTGCACGGTCACCCCATTCGATAGCTTCGCGGGTTTGGTGCTCGCGGTCTTCGTGGCCGTCTTCATCACCGGCGACGTCTCGACCACCTTCAGCTCGATCACCGACGGCAGCTCGATGGCGATAGGCCGTCCATCCAGCCACTCCACCTGCACGACCATCTCCGGCTGCAGCCAGGGCGTGTCCTCGCCGACGGCCCGCTCGTCGAGAGTGAACTGTTCGTAGGTCTGCTGATCCATCACGTGCACGCCACCCTGGTCCTGATAGAGGACCTGCATCTCCTTGGTGTCGAGACGCGCTTCGTTGAGAAAATCGGTGGCCGCGAGACGCTGATCGAACGTGTTGCCCGAGACCAGATTGCGGAAACGCACCTGCACGAACGCGCGCAGGTTGCCGGGCGTCCGGTGCGTGAAGTCCATGACCCGGCACGGCTGGCCGTCGATCATGAGGACGTGACCTTTGCGAATGTCTGTGGCTTTCATGGGAGCGGGAACTTAAACCGGCAGCCTTAGCACTCCAAGGCCCCGAGTGCTTAGTGAGCAGCCTCACGCCCGTTACGCGTGTCTAATTGCAGCTTTCCGCAGCGGAGTGTCTACACAATAGGAGAGGTTTTTAGCGTAACGCATTGCATAATAGCCAGATAGATGACCGGCATCATCTTTGCCTCTCTCAACGCCGTAAGGAGGGAAGCATGATCAGGCCCATCATTCATCGCCAGCTGACCCGCGGCGACCTCGCCCGTCTGGTAGACGAGATCGCGCGGATGGATGTCTCGGAAGGACGCGAAGCCGATCAGGCGCTGCAGGCCGGCGCCGTCGACACCGTGCTCGATTCGCCCGCGGCCCTCGAGGCGGTCCTGGGCCGCGGCGGCGCGCCTGCCGCGCTCCCCCTCACGCTGCTCTGGTACATCCCGATTCGCGCCCAGCTGCGCACGCACGGCGTGACCGACATCCTGCTGGCCGACTACGCCGCGACGCTGCCCGTCGTCTTCGCGACGTCGCAATCGCAGCGCGCGATCGCGCGGGGCGAAGACGGCATGGCGGAGTGGTGGCGCTTCGTCGCCGCGCTGCCGCAGGGCACCGTCGCCCAGGCCGAAGCCGCGGCGGACGCCGCCGCGCTGGCGTTATGGTGGTCGGGCTGTTTCCCCGAATGGGTCGAGCGCGGCGGCGCCGGTCACGGCATGGTCCGCGCCTACGTGACGTTCGCGGGCCGCATGCTCGCCCTTGCCGCCGATCTGCTCGAGGCGTCCGCGCCCGAAGAGGCCTCGCTCTGCGCCCGCGCGGCGGAAGCGCGCACCGAGCTGCACGCCGCGCTCGCCGAGGCCCGCGTCGATTACATCGGCGACGAACCGCACAGCAGCGAAAGCCGCCTCAACCGATTCTTGAGGCGGCTCGCCCAGGATAACTAGGTACGGGCGCAGCATGCTGCGCCCCTACCAACCTACCATTTCGAAATTCCTTCCTGGAACTGCTTCGAGCGCTCCGCCAGATCCACAGGCGTGATTGACGGATCCTGTTTCACCACTTCCACGCGCTGCAGGTTCGACACCGCCTTGCCGTACGTCCCCTCGATCGCCAGCGCGGCCCGGTACTGCTCGACCGATTGCTCGTAGCGGCCGGTGAGCTCGAGCGCCATGCCGAGGTTGTTGTGGAACGTCGCGACCTTGTCTTCGATCTCGTTGGCACGGGCCAGCGGACCGATCGCATCCTCGAACCGCTGCAACTGGATGTACAGCGCGCCGAGGTTGTTCATCGCCCAGGTATCGCTGTCGTTCTTCACGATCGCGCGCTGGTAGGCCACGATCGCATCATCGGTCTTGCCCTGCGCCTCGAACGCCCGGCCCTGGAGCCGCAGCGGCTCGCTGGACGTCGAATCGAGCGCGATGGCGGCCTCGATGTGCACGAGTGCGCTATCCGGCTGCCCGGATTCGAGCAACACGCGGCTCAGGTTGAGGTGACTCTTCACATGCGTCGAGTCGATGGTGAGCGCCTGGACGAATGCGCTCTCCGCCTGCTCGCGGTCGCCAGACTTCCAGGCCGACAGGCCGAGCATGTAGAAGCCCCACGCATTGTTGGGCCGGCCGCCGGTGTAGGTCTTGAAGAGAACTTTGGCGTCATCGTAACGGCGTTCGCGATACGCCGAGTCCGCCATCTCGAACGTGACCGGGCCGCTGATGACGAGCGCCGGCTTTTCGGTGCTGACGGGAGTGGGGGTGGTCGTGGACGACGTCGCTCCGGCGGGCTCGCTCGCGCGCGCCTGGTCGGGGTTACGGTCGCCGCACGCGGCAAAGGCGTAGGCGGCGATCACCGTGCACACGATCGCGGCCATCAGAATGACCGGGAATCGTAGCGAACGGTTGGACTTGTTCAGCTCGAATTGATACGACATGGCTCCTCCGGGAGCAGGGGTTCGGCTCCTCGGAAAAGCAGATCCTGGACCATTTGCTAAGTAGTTGAATTACAACGCTGTTGTTCGACGATTGTGTCTCGACGAACACGCTCGACGCCCTTAGGAAGCGTCTCTCTGGACACCCAAGCGGCGCATGATCTTCAGCAGACTGGCGTGGTCGGAGAGGCCCAGCTCCTTCGCTGTTTTGGTCACGTGCCACTCGTTGCGCTCCAACGCCTGAATCACGATCTGGCGCTCGGCTTCCTGCTTTTGCTCCTCGAACGTGCGCGGTGCGCCGTGCGCGGTGCGCGGGACTGCGCCACGATGATCTCGAATCTCGGGCGGCACCGCGTTACGGGTTAGCTCATCGCCGTCGGTCGCGATGAGCATGCGCTCGACCACGTTGCGGAGCTCGCGAATGTTGTTGCGCCGCCAGTCGTACGACATCAGCGCCTCAACCGCTTCCGGCGCGACGCTCTTTGTCTTCATGCCGAACCGCTCGCAGGTCGCGGCGACCAGGTGCTCCACGAGCGCAGGAACGTCGGAGAGGCGATCGCGCAGCGGCGGCACGCGCAGGACGTGCACATTGAGCCGGTAGAACAGATCCTCGCGGAAGCGGCCCTCGGCCACTTCCTTCTCGAGATCGCGGTGCGTCGCGGCAACGACGCGCGTGTTCACGTCGATCGTCTTGTTGCCGCCGAGGCGCGTGACTTTCCGGTCCTCGAGCACGCGCAGCAGCTTCGCCTGGGCGGCGGGCGGCAGGTCGCCGATCTCGTCGAGGAACAGCGTGCCGCCGCTGGCCGCCTCGAACGCGCCCTTGCGGGTGGCGTTGGCGCCCGTGAACGCGCCACGCTCGTGGCCAAAGAGCTCGCTTTCCACAAGCTCGTGCGGCAGTGCCGCGCTGTTGAGCGCGACGAACGGTCCTTTGGGATTCGCGCCAAGGCGATGGAGCTCGCGCGCGACCAGCTCCTTCCCCGTTCCGCTTTCGCCCACCACGAGCACCGGGCTCGGCACGGGCGCAACGCGGACGATCGCTTCTTTGAGCTTCGTGAGCACCGGGCTCGTCCCGACCAGGGGCGATTCGAGGCCGTAGCCGCGGCGCAGCAACGTGACCTCCGCGTTCAGCCGGCGCTGTTCGATCGCGTTCTCGACTTCCTGAGCGACCCGCTCCATCGGCTCGGCCTTGTCGATGAAGCTGTAGGCGCCAAGACGAATCGCCTGCACACAGCGATCGTAATCGCCGGTTCCGGTATAGACGATGATCGGGACGCGGAGCCCCAGGCGCTCGACGGACCGCAGCACCTCGAATCCGTCCATCCCCGGCATCTCGAGATCGAGGATCACGCAATCCACCGAATCGCGCGTGAGACTCTCGAGCGCCGTCCGGCCGCTCTTGGCGACGAGCGTCTCATAGCCTCGGAGCCGCTTGAGGTCGTAGGCGTACTGCTCGGCCATGGCTGGTACGTCATCCACGATCAGGACAACTGTCATGAGAGTATTGGGATCTTCACGATGAACGTCGACCCCTTCCCTGGCTCGGTCTCGACGTCAAGCGAGCCGTTCGAGTCGAGAACCAGACGCCTCACAATCGAGAGGCCGAGCCCCGTCCCGCCTGCTTTGGTCGTGTAGAAATCGTTGAAGGCCCGGTCGAGCTCAGCCTTGCTCATGCCGCGACCGGTATCGCTCACGGCAATACGAACCACTCCCTTGCCGCTTTCCGTTGTGACTGTCACGGTCCCGGCCTTCCCGTCGAGGCTGTCCAGGGCGTTGCTCACGAGATTCTCGATCACGCGCCGCAGCACGAGCGCGTCCGCCGAGACGGGCGGCAATGCCTCCGCAAGCTTGGTGCGCACCGCCCCCGACACGCCAATCGTCTCTCGCACGACGGCATTCACGTCCGTGGGCTTTCGCTCCGACTGCGGCGACAGTTTCGCGTAGTTCGCAGCGAGCGTCTCGAGGTACTTGATACTCGACTCTACCGTTCCCTGGCGTTCGGAGAACACCTGCGGCAACTCCGCGGGTTCATCACGCGCCACCTGGATGAGATGGCGAAACACGTTGCGCAGCGGCGCGAGACCGTTCTTGATGTCGTGATTCACCTGCCGGGCGATGTCCCCGATGGCGATGCGGGCTTCGACCGGCTCGCTGATGCGCGTCGAGAGCCAGCCTGCCAGGAGCAGGGCCGCGAGTGCGGCGACCAGGACGGCAGCCGCAAACCAAAGATTCACGTTCCGCTGCAGCGCAGTCAGGGGGGCGGAGGAGGGTGTGACCACGATGCGCGCCTGTTCTACGCGTCCCGGTCCTTCGGTCGCGTCCACATAGGGCAGCGGCGGGAGCTCCACGACGAGCGTGCCCGAATCGGCGTGCGCTGTGTCGTTGGGCAGGACGAGCCCGACGCTAAGCTCCGGATCGCGGGCGAGGCGCGCGAGAAACTGCGAATCGACTGCGATCCCGCCAATCAGCCGGAACCGCCGGGGCGGGATGCGAAGCGAATCGCTCGTCACGAGGGCAAGAAATGAGCCTTCCGCGGTGGCCGCCCGAACCAATGCAGGTCCCGGACCGGGCACCGCCGGGCCAAGGCGGTCATACTCGTTCCGGAAATGACCGGACGATACCACGCGCCCCTCGTCGTCCTGAATCTGCAGAAAATCGAGACCTGCCAGGCGCATCGCGTCGCCCGCGTAGTCCAGCACGTAGCCGCGATTCTCACCCCGGACGACCCAGCTTCGGAAGCGGTCGTCGGCGACGAGCGAGCTCTTCAGCGCGGCGAGGCGGGCGCCAATGCGGTCGCTCTCCCGCGCGATGTCGGCGCTAATAACGTTGACGAGCGCATCGACTCGCCGCTTGTATTGCGCGGTCACGCGTTTCGACATCTCGCGGCGGATGCCGAGGCCAAAGACGAGCAGCGGAATCAGCACCACCACCCCGAACGAGATCAGGAGGCGGGTACGGAATTTCATGGGACGAGGTGTACCGCTCCGTCCTGATCCACGGTCCACCGCGCGACCCCGCGGCGCACGATTG
>QHUE01000139.1 GCA_003221825.1 Gemmatimonadota bacterium | reverse complement strand
TTCCAGCGCTCCGACCTGGTCATCATCGCCGCCAGACCCTCGATGGGAAAGACGGCCCTGGCGCTCAACATCGTGCAGCACGCGGCAATCGAACACAACACCAAAATCGCATTCTTCTCGCTGGAAATGTCCAAGGATCAGCTTGTCCAGCGGTTGCTCTGTTCGGAGGGGCTGGTCGATGCCCAGCGCCTGCGCCGCGGCCAGCTGCGCGATGACGACTATCCCAAGCTCGCCCGGGCGGCCGGGTTGCTCGGCACCGCCCCGATCTGGATCGACGATTCCGCCTCGTTGACGCCGCTCGCCATGCGCTCGAAGGCACGGCGGTTGAAGGCCGAGCACGATATTGCGCTTGTGATCGTGGACTATTTGCAGTTGATGCAGGGTCCGGGCGACGTCGAGAATCGCCAGCAGGAGATCTCCTACATCTCGCGCTCGCTCAAGGCGCTGGCCAAGGAGCTCGACGTTCCCGTCGTCGCGATCTCGCAGCTGTCGCGCGCGCCGGAGCAGCGCGGCGGAGAGCATCGCCGGCCGCAGCTCTCGGATCTGCGCGAATCGGGCGCGATCGAGCAGGACGCCGACGTCGTCTGCTTCATCTACCGCCAGGAGTTCTACGACGGCCCGGTCGATCCCAAGACCAACGAGAGCATCGAAGGCCTCGCCGAGGTGATCGTCGGCAAGCAGCGGAACGGCCCGACGGGCACGGTGAAGCTGCACTTCAAGAAGGAGTTCACGCGCTTCGACAACTACACGGCGCGCGAGGCCCCAATCGAGGCTGGACGTGTCTAAAGGCAAATCGGTCTTTCGCTGCACGGAATGCGGCGCGGATCAGCCCAAGTGGGGCGGTAAATGCGACGCATGCGGGGCGTGGAACTCGCTGATCGAGGAGCCGATTCGTCGGACGGTCGGACGGTCGGACCGTCGGTCGGTTTCGTCCGACAGTCAGACAGTCCGACTGTCCGACATCGGGACGACGCCGTTGCAACGGTGGCGCACCGGATTAGCCGAGTTCGATTTCGTCCTCGGCGGGGGCATCGTGCCGGGCTCCGTCGTACTCGTCGGGGGCGAGCCGGGGATCGGGAAGTCAACGCTGCTGATGCAGTGCGCGGCGCGGCTCGAGAGCCAGGGCGTCTCGACCCTCTATGTCTCCGGTGAAGAATCACCCGATCAGCTGCGGCTGCGCGCGGATCGCCTGCAAGAGGACGCCGGCGGCATTCACGTCCTGGGCGAGACGCGCCTCGAGTCGATTCTGCATCATGCAGCGCAGCTGAAATCGAGCGTCGTGCTGCTCGACTCGGTGCAAACCACCTATACCGAAGAGCTCGAAGGCGCGCCCGGCAACGTCGGCCAGGTGCGCGAGTGCGCCGCTCGGCTCATGCGCTTCGCCAAGGAATCGGGACCGGCGGTGGTGCTCGTCGGACACGTCACCAAGGGCGGCGGCATCGCGGGCCCGAAGACGCTCGAGCATATCGTCGACACCGTCCTCTATTTCGAAGGTGAAACGACGCTCGACCACCGGATCCTCCGGGCGGTGAAGAACCGGTTTGGGTCGGTGGATGAGATCGGCGTGTTTCGCATGACGGGAACCGGCCTGGAGCCCGTCGCGAACCCCGCGGCGGCGTTCCTCGCCGGCCGCAGCACCGGCGCATCCGGCTCCGCGGTGACGGCATTGATGGAAGGCACACGCCCGATGCTGGTCGAGATCCAGGCGCTCGCCTCGAAGGCGGGATTCGGCACGCCGCAGCGTGTGGCGACCGGTCTCGATCATCGCCGCCTCGCGCTGCTGCTCGCGGTGCTCGAGCGGCGCGGCGGACTCCCGTTCGGGAACCTCGACGTGTTCGTCAACGTCACGGGCGGTGTGCGCCTGATCGAACCCTCCACCGACCTCGCCATCCTCGCCGCCCTCGTCTCGACGGTCCATGACCGGCCCGTGCCGGCCGACGCGCTCTTCCTAGGCGAGGTCGGGCTCGGTGGCGAGATTCGCCCCGTGGCGGGCGTCGAGCGCCGCCTCGCCGAAGCCGCGCGGCAGGGCTTCCGCCGCGTGTTCTTGTCCGCCCGGTCCCGCGGCGCCGCCGGCGAGCTCGAAGTCATCGGGCTGGAGGGAATCGGTGAGCTCACCCGCCGCCTCGCAGCCTGACGTCGGCGTCGTCGTTGTCGCCGCCGGCGCCGGCGTGCGCGCCGGCCCCGGTGAGCCAAAGCAATTCCGCCCCATCCTCGGCGTCCCGATGTTGCTGCGGGCGCTGCGGGCGTTCATCGGACATCCAGAAGTTCGTCAGGTCGTCGTGACGCTGCCACCGGGATACGTCGAGCGGCCGCCCGAGTGGCTCGCCAAGCTGCGCGGGGAACGGTTGGGCTTCGTGCCGGGCGGGGCGCAGCGCGCGGACTCGGTGCGCTCAGGGCTCCAGGCGCTGCCCGACGATGCCACGATCATCCTGATCCACGATGCGGCGCGGCCGTTCGTCAGTCGCGGCACCATCGACGCCGTGATCGCGCGCGCGCGGGCGGGGGTCGGGGCCGTCGCCGCGCTGCCCACGTCCGACACACTGAAGGAGATTGGTCAGGGCGCGCCTCGGGCCACGCCGCGCATCACGCGCACCGTGGACCGCGAGCGTATCTGGCGCGCGCAAACGCCGCAGGGATTTCCGCGGCAGATGTTGAACGCCGCATACGCGCAGCTCGGCGCCGTTGCGAACGGCGGCGCGCCGAGCGACGACGCCGAGGTGTGTGAGCGGGCCGGATTCCCGGTGGAGTTGATTCCCGATTCGCCGTACAACTTCAAGATCACTACGGCCGACGACTTCCGGATCGCCGAGGCTCTCGCGCGTGAGTTGCGTTGAAGCCAATCCCGTTTCAGTCGGATACCGAGATTGCCACGGCAATCCCGCAGGTGGTACAGCATTTGGGAAACGGCGGCTTGCTCGCGTATCCCACGGAGACGGTCTACGGTCTCGGCTCCCGCGCCGTCCAGGCCGACGTCGCCGCGCTCGCCGCCATGAAGGGCCGGTCCGCCAGCAAGCCTTTCCTCCTCCTGATCAGCGGCCGCTCTATGGCTGAAGCGCACGGGCTCGCGTTCAATGCCTCCGCCGATGCGCTCGCCCGCGCGTTCTGGCCCGGCCCGCTCACGCTCGTCCTGCCGGGCGGCTCGGGCCGCCTTCCCGACATGCTGCGCGGACCGGATGGTGGAATCGCCGTGCGCTGGACGTCGCATCGTGCAATCGCCCGGCTCGTCGCGGCGCTCGGTGTGCCGCTGACGTCTACGTCCGCGAATCTTCCGGGTCAGCCACCCGGCCCCGGCGCCGACGCGATCGCCCGCGATTTCGCGCCGGCGGTGCAAACGGGTCAGCTGCTCGTGCTCGACGGCGGCGTGCTCGGGAACCGGCCACCATCCACCGTGGTTGATTGCACCAGGCCGCGGGCGCAGATCGTCCGGGAAGGAACGCTTGGCGTCAACGAGCTCCGCCGCGCCGTGGGCCGACTCGCGCCATGATCCAGCACGTCCTGTTCGTCTGCACCGGAAACATCTGCCGCAGCCCCCTCGCCGCGTCGCTGCTCGAGCGCGCCCTCAAAGAACGCGGCATCGACGTGACGGTCTCGTCGGCGGGAACGGGGGCGTGGGACGGCGCGCCCGCATCCGAAGGCGCGTATCTCGTCGGCCTGGAGCGCGGCCTCGATCTGTCCGGTCACCGGGCACGTCTGTTGACGCGCGAGCTGGTCGAGCGCGCCGACTTGATCCTCACGATGGCACGCCATCACCGCGCGCGTGTGGACGAGCTGGGCGGCGAGGGTCGCGTGTTCGTCCTCGGCGAGTACGCCGGCCAGGGCAGCGACGAAGTGAGCGATCCTTTCGGCGGCGATCTCGGCGTCTATCGCGACACCTGCCAGGAGCTGGAGTCGCTCACGGCCGCCGTTGCCGACCGGCTGGTCGCTGAGAGCAAGCGTGGAGATCAGCGCTAACACGCGGTTGCTCACGGTCATCGGTGACCCGGTGGCCCATTCCCTTTCTCCCGCCATGCACAACGCCGCGTTCCGCGCACTGGGGCTCGACGCGGTGTACGTGGCGCTGCGCGTTACTCCCGAATCGCTCCGCGCGTTCCTCGCGATGCAGGCCGCGACCGGCGGCGCCGGCAACGTCACCGTCCCGCTCAAGGAAGCAGTCGAAGGGTCCGTGGCGCGTAAAACGGATGTCTGCGCCCGCGTCGGCGCGTGCAATACGTTCTGGACCGAGGACGGGGCGCTCGTCGGCGACAACACCGATGTGTTCGGCGTCATGACCGCCCTCGAGAAGTTCGGAGCGGGCAAGAAAGGGGAGCGGTGGCTGGTGGTGGGAACCGGCGGGTCGGCCCGGGCGACCGCGGTGGCCGCGGCCGACCGCGGCGCCACGTTGTTTGTGCGCTCGCGCGACGCCGCCCGGGCGAACGCGTTTGCCGCGTGGGCCACGGGCATCGGGGTCGCGACGGCCGTGGCGAACGGACCCACCGAGGTGGACGTCGCCATCAACGCGACGCCGCTGGGGCTCGCGGGTCACGATCCGCTGCCGGTCGACGTCAACCACATCCCCGGCGTCCAGCGAGCGCTCGACCTGGTGTACGCGCCGGGCGAGACCCGGTGGGTCCATGCGCTGCGAGAGCGCGGGATCGAAGCTGCGGATGGGCGCGAGATGCTGGTCCAACAGGGCGCCGCCGCGTTCGAACGGTTTTTCCCCGGCACGGCGGCGCCCAAAGAAGTCATGCGCGCGGCAGTCTCACGTGCGCTCCGCATTTGAGCAGCTCCTCCTCCCGGCGGAATGCCTCCTGTGTCACGCGCTGCTGAGTCCGCGCGACGCACACCGGCTCGTCTGTCCTGTCTGCCGTCAGCGGTGGAGGGCGGTGCGCCCACCCTGGTGCGAGCGCTGCGGGCAGCCGGAGCCGCATTTCGGGGCGTGCCGCCTCTGTACCGATTGGCCGGAGGCGCTGACCGCGGTGCGATCCGCGGTGTGGCTCGATGATGCCGCCCGGCCGGCGGTCCACGCCTTGAAATACGGTGGGTTGCCGCGGATCGCCGACGACCTGGCGGCGCCGATGCTGCCGCTCGGGTCTTCGACCGACGGACCGTCGGCGTTAATCCCGATTCCGCTCGCCGCGAAGCGCTTGCGACAGCGGGGCTACAATCAAAGCGAGATGCTGGCGCGCGCCCTGGCCCGACAATGGCGGATTCCTGTGCTTGTGGATGTGCTCGTCCGCACGCGGGAGACGCCGACGCAAACGGCGTTGACACCGGAGACGCGTCTGGCGAATGTGGCGGGGGCGTTTGAAGTGCGAAATGCGAAATGTGAAATGCGAAATGGAACTGAACGCATCAATTTCGCATTCCACATTTCGAGTTTCGCATTAATCCTGGTCGATGATGTATTTACCACCGGCGCCACGCTGGCCGAAGCAGCCCGGGCGTTAGCGCAGGCCGGCGCGACACGCGTCGTGGGTGTGACGTTCGCGCGCGCGGCGATTCCAGACTTCACCTAAGGGGAGCGACATGGCGGTTCGGGTAGGGATCAACGGGTTCGGCCGCATCGGGCGGAACGTGCTCCGTGCGGCGACGATGGCCAAGCAGACCGAGATCGAGTTCGTCGGCGTCAACGACATCACCGACACCAAGACGCTGGCCCATCTGCTGAAGTACGACTCCGTCCACAAACGCTTTCCCGGCACCGTCGAGGCGAAGGGCGACGCGCTGATCGTGAACGGCAAATCGATCAAGGTCTCGGCGATCAAGGAGCCCGAGAAGCTCCCCTGGAAGGAGCTCGGCGTGGAGTTCGTGCTCGAAAGCACGGGCCGTTTTACCGACAAGGAGAGCGCGTCCAAGCATCTCGCCGCCGGCGCCAAAAAGGTGGTGATCTCGGCGCCCGCCAAGGGTGAAGACATCACCATTTGCATGGGCGTCAATAACGAGAAGTACGATCCCGCCAAGCACCACATCATTTCGAACGCCTCGTGCACCACCAACTGCCTCGTGCCGGTCGTCAAGGTCGTGATGGACAATTTCGGGTTCAAGCACGGCTTCATGACGACGGTGCACAGCTACACCAACGACCAGCAGATTCTCGACCTGCCGCACAAAGACCTGCGCCGCGCCCGGGCCGCCGCGCTCAGCATCATTCCCGTCGAACGCCCGACCACGGTCGAGGCGGTCAACGCGGCGTTCAAGAAGGCCGCCGCCGCCGGTCCGCTGAAAGGGATCCTCGACGTGAGCGACGAGCCGCTCGTCTCCGTGGACTACATCGGCAGCCTGTTCTCGAGCGTGGTGGACAGCATGTCCACCGCCGTCATCGACGGCACGCTCGTCCATGTGTCGTCGTGGTACGACAACGAGATGGGCTACTCGTCGCGCTGCGTGGACTTGCTCGCCTACCTCGGACAGCGGCGTTGAACAAACGCAGCCTGCGGGATCTTCCCCCGCAGGCGTTGGACGGCAAGCGCGCGCTCGTGCGGGTCGACTTCAACGTCCCGCTGAAGAACGGCAAGGTGGCCGACGACACAAGGCTCCGTGCGTCGCTGCCCACAATCCAGTATTTGCGCGAGAAGGGCGCGCGCGTGGTCTTGCTCTCGCACCTCGGCCGGCCGAAGGGCGGCCCTGACCCGCAATACTCGCTCAAGCAGATCGTGCGCGACCTCGAGCAGCTGCTGGGCGCGCCCGTGGAATTCATTCCCGATCCGGCGGCCGGAGTCGCCGCGACGCGGCGGCTGCCGCGCGGCGGTGTCGCGCTCGTCGAGAACACGCGCTTCTGGCCCGGCGAAGAGCAGAACGACGCCGAGCTCGCGAAGACCTTTGCGGCGCTGGGCGACCTGTACGTCAACGACGCCTTCGGCTCGGCGCATCGCGCGCACTCGTCCACCGCAGCGGTGGCGCATCTGCTCAAGCCGGCCGTCGCCGGCTTCTTGATGGAGAAGGAGCTGCAGTACCTGGGCGAGCTCCTGAGCAACCCCAAGCATCCCTTTGTCGCCGTCCTGGGCGGCGCCAAGATCTCGGGCAAGATCGATGTGATCCGCTCGCTGTTGCCGCGCGTGGACGAGCTGCTCATCGGGGGCGCCATGGCGTGCACCTTCTTCGGGGCTATGGGGCTGGAGGTTGGGGCCTCGCTGGTCGAGCCCGATCGCATCGCGCTCGCCAAGGAGCTGCTGGCGACCAGCGGCAAGAAGCTGATCCTGCCGCGTGGCGCCGTGATCGCCCCGTCGCTCGAGCGCGCGAGCGCGCATCGCTCCGTCCCGAACGACGCGATTCCCAAAGGCTGGGCGGTGTTCGACATCGATGAGACCACGCAGCACGATTTCCGGGCGCGCCTGCTCCGCGCCAAGACGATCTTCTGGAACGGCCCGATGGGCGTGTTCGAGACGCCGCCGTTTGATGCCGGTACGCGCGCCATCGCGACCGCGCTCGTCGATGCGGGAAAGAAGGGCGCCGTCACCGTCATCGGTGGCGGGGATTCCGTGGCCGCCGTCGCCGGCATGGAAGACAAGCTGACGCACGTGTCGACCGGCGGCGGCGCATCGCTCGAGTTCCTGGAAGGGAAGGAGTTGCCGGGCGTGGCGGCGCTGGAGGACAGGTGAGATCGCTCATCTTCGCCGCGAACTGGAAGATGCACGTCGGGCCGCCCGAGGCCAGGGAGTACCTCCGCGCATTTTTCGCGGCCGGCGAAATCCCCCACGAGCGGGGAGTGTGGTTTTTTCCTCCCGCCGTCTCGCTCGAAACGGTCGCGCAGGGGATCGCCGGGCATCGGAACGTCCATGCCGGTGCCCAGGACATCTACTGGGAAGCAAAGGGCGCCTTCACCGGGGCGACGTCTGGGCCGCTGGCCAAGCAGGCCGGTGCTCGCCTGACGCTGATCGGCCACTCCGAACGGCGGCACGTATTCGGCGAAACCGACGAACAGACCGGCAAAAAGGTGACCGCCGCGCTCGCGGCCGATTTGCAACCGGTCTTGTGCGTGGGTGAGACATTAGCGCAACGCGAGGCCGGCGACACGATGACGGTCGTCACACGCCAGCTCGAGGCAGCGCTGGGGGAACGGGACGGCAGGGCTCGTGTGGCGATCGCATACGAGCCCGTCTGGGCGATCGGCACCGGCCGCAACGCGACGCCCCAGGATGCCGCCGAAGTGCATCGGGCGATACGCCGCTGGTTGAAGGGCCATCCCACCACGGCCACGCCGTTTGTGATCCTGTATGGCGGCAGCGTGAACCTGAAGAATGCCGCCGAGCTGCTGGCAGAGCCGGAGTTGGACGGCGTCCTGGTCGGCGGAGCGTCGCTCGACCCGCGCGGCTGGGCGCAACTTGTGCGCACCGCCGTCGCCTAGGTATCTTGCCCGCGCATGTACGGAATCCTCGTCGGTATCCTGATTCTCGACTCGCTGATCCTCGCTACCGCCGTGCTGTTGCAGGCGGGGCAGGGTGGCGGGCTCGCTACCATGGGTGGCGGCGCCGGCACCGAAACGATCATGGGCGGCCGTCAGGCGACCACGCTGCTCACCAAGGTCACCTGGTGGACCGCCGGGACCTTTCTGTTCATCGCGCTGATCCTGACGTTCATGTCGCAGGCCGGCACGCAGGTGCGCTCGGTGCTCGAGGGCCAGGGACAGGCGCCGGCACCGGTGCAGAACACCCCGCTCCCCATCGAAACTCAACCGACGGCCCCCCCGCCGGCTCCGGCGCCGCAGCCTCCGCGCAATCGCCGGCCCTAGCCCAGCACCCGCCTACGTCCTTCTCGAGGACGGCGCCTGGTTCCCCGGAACTGCGCCCCTCCCGTTTGAACCGGCTTACGCGGAAGTCGTTTTCACCACGAATCTGAGCGGATACCAGGAGGTGTTCACCGACCCATCCTACCTCGGTCAGATTGTGGTGATGACCGCGCCGATGATCGGCAATTACGGCATCAATCCGGAAGACGTGGAGTCCGATCGACCGCGCGTTGCCGGCGTTGTTGTACGCGAGCTCTCGGCGACGCCCTCGAACTGGCGGTCGACCGGCACGTTGCTCGACTGGCTCGCCGCGGCAAAGGTCCCGCTCGTCGCCGACGTCGACACGCGCCAACTCACGCGCTACATCCGCTCGCGCGGCGCAATGCGCGGCGTGCTCGCGCTCGGCGAGAAGCCGACCGACGGAGTCACAGCGGCGCTCGCTGCTTCTCCCTCGATGAACGGACTCGACCTCGCGAGCGCGGCGACGATTCCGGAGGCGTATACCGAGGGACCGGCGGGCGCCGCGCACCATGTCGTCGCGTTCGACTTCGGGATGAAGCGCAACATCCTCCGCCTGTTCGTCCAAAAAGGTTGCCGCGTCACCGTCGTGCCGGCCGCGACGACCGCCGCAGAAGTGCGCGCCCTCAAACCGGACGGTGTCTTCCTGTCGAACGGGCCCGGCGACCCGGCGGCGGTCGGTTACGCGATCGATACAATCCGGACCCTGGCCGACGGGAAGCTGCCGATCTTCGGCATCTGCCT